>NZ_JAYVFH010000108.1:0-11653 GCF_043773265.1 Flavobacterium sp.
CTTGGTCGTGAAGCCATGAGTGGTAGAATTCTTGTTGATCCTGAACAAAAATATCTTTTAGGTCAACCTACAACTGAAAATCTTAAAGAATTATATGTAAATTCCAATGAAAATAAAGTAGGTTTACGAATAGGATTGTTAGCAAGTAATCCCGAATTATATAGTAACAAACGAATTATGGAAGCTGGCGAAATGCGTGGTCACCAAATGGAATTTCTAAACATTAAAGAATGTTATATGAAACTCGATGCTGACACGCCAGAAATTCATTATCGTGGTGGAAGAATTTTAGATAAATTTGATGCTATAATTCCAAGAATTCGTCCAAGTATAACTTTTTATGGTTGCGCTTTAACAAGACAATTTGAAGCTTTAAAAGTATATTGTTTAAATTCTGCTGCAGCAATTACACAATCTCGAGATAAACTATATTCCTTACAATTACTTCTAAATCATGGTGTTGATATTCCAACAACTGGTTTTGCAAACTCACCATTAGATACAGATGATTTAATTAAAATGGTTGGTGGTTCGCCATTAATTGTAAAATTATTAGAAGGAACACAAGGAAAAGGAGTGGTTTTGGCAGAAACTAAAAAAGCTGCTGAATCAGTAATTAACGCTTTCAAAAGTTTAAATGCCAACATCTTAGTTCAAGAATTTATAAAAGAAGCCAACGGAAAAGATTTGCGTTTATTTGTAATTGATGGAAAAGTTGTTGCAGCTATTCAAAGAGAAGCAGTTGCAGGAGAATTTCGAGCAAATATACATCTTGGCGGAACAGCATCTATTATAAAACCAACATCCGAAGAAAAACGAATTGCTATAAAAGCAGCTAAAGCTATGGATTTAAAAGTGGCTGGAGTTGATATTATTCGGTCGTCAAAAGGTCCATTATTGTTAGAAGTAAATTCATCACCAGGATTAGAAGGTATTGAAGGCGCAACAAATAAGGATATTGCTGGAGAAATGATTAAAGCGATTGAGAAAAATTTTAAGTGGAAATGATTTTAAGGTACGAAGTAGGATATTAGAAATACGATATTAGAAAATTTAAGTAAAGAAATAATTATAAAATCTAGTAAATTTGTCACACAGTGTGCTTACAATAGTTATCACTAGAAGTGGTTTTTACTTTTTTCATACAATTTTAAACAATTTTAAACAAATCAAACATCTTTAAACAAAAAGATAAAAACATCAAAATAATGAACCCATATATAGATATAATTCTAAGAAGTGCAGCAGTTTATGTTTTTATGGTAATTGCTTTGCGAGTTTTTGGTAAAAAAGAACTTTCGCAATTAAATACTGCCGATGTAATTCTAATTTTACTAATAAGTAATTCGGTTCAAAATGCAATGGTAGGAAGTAATTCTTCACTTGAAGGTGGATTAGTTGCTGCTTTAGTTTTATTTGTTATAAATTTTATTTTGAAAAAAATAATGTATAAATTTAAAAATGTAAAAGATTTTATTCAAGACAAACCTGTTATATTAATTCATAATGGAAAATTAGAATTTAAAACTTTAGCCAAATTAGAAATTTCTTCTGATGAACTTAACGAAGTAATTCGAGAACACGGAATTGAAAATACTCAAGATGTAAAACTGGCAATGATGGAAGTTGACGGAAATATTAGTGTAATTTCTGGCGATGTAAATATAAAACAAACCCATCATAAACGTAAAATTCATAAAACATTAGGTAATTTAAACAAATAAACCATTAACTTACTTTCTCAAATTATCTAAAACTATTATAACATTTTAATAATAAAACATGAATTCAAAATTATTTATTTTTCTATTTCTCCTATTTATTGGAAACAACAATTAAAATTAATGCCTGAACCAAAACGAATAGAAGAACTTTTTACACAAGTAAATAATTGTTACAATAATTTAACTGTTGGAAAAGATTTATTACAAACTATAAAATGTCCTGTTTTGGTTCTTGCAGGCGATAGAGACCAAGTAAATACCATTGAACATGTTGTAAACGCTGCGCAAATGATACCAATTCATCAAATTTGCATTATTCCAAATGGTACTCATCCTGTTTTTAACGAAAATTTTGAAGCCGTTTGGGCAAGTATTAAACCTTTTATTAATTATCAGTAAAACAATAAACTTTAAAACAAAACCAATGAACTTATTATCTCAAATTATCGTTGGTTTTGTTGCAATTATCCATTTATACATTATGTGGTTAGAAATGTTTGCTTGAACAACAAGAGCCAAAAAAGTTTTTAAAACCATACCAGAAGAACAATTTGAAAAAACTAAATAAAATCTCGAATTTTTTTTCAAAAATCTTAGTTAAGCTGCGCAAAGTCAACTGACTTTGAATCAAAATAAAAAAAATTTCAATAACATTATATACGTATAAAAAATAAAAAATTAACACGTGTAATAATTTTTTATTATCTTTGTTTAAAATAATTCAAAATCATGAGCACAAAGCTAACTTTAACAATAGACCAATCAGTAATTGAAAAAGCTAAAAAATATGCTAAAAGCAAACAAAATAGTTTGTCTCAAATTATTGAAAATTATTTAAAAACATTGGTAAATGATAACAAAAAAGACATTTATGAACTTAGTCCTACAGTAAAATCTTTAAAAAGTTCTTTCCATATAGATGATAATTTTGATTACAAAAAACAACTCATAAAACGTCTTTCAGATAAATATTTAAAGTAATGAAAAGCGCTTTAATAGATACTGATGTTATATTAGATTTTTTCTTTGACAGAGAGCCGTTTTCAGAAAATGCTGCACAAATTTTATCGCTTTGCGAAAGAAAATTAATCGTTGGTTACATAACACCTGTAATTTTAAGTAACGTTTACTATTTGTTAAGTCAAAAAGGAAAACAAGAAAAAGTAATTGAAAAGCTTAAATCACTTATATCTTTTTTAGAAATTTTAAGCACTGATAAAAACTCAATACTTACTGCTTTAAATTCTGATTTTAAAGATTTTGAAGATGCATTACAAAATTATTCAGCAGAACAAAACGGAACAATTAATCATATAATTACTAGAAATACTAAAGATTATAAAAAAAGTAAACTTGGCATTATTACACCAGAAGATTTTTTGAAAACAATTAAACTTTAATCTTCCAAATCAATCAAAAAACTATTTAAAAAAGCCACAGAATTTTCAATATCATAATGTAAAATTCTATCTTCTTTTACAAATGGAACTTCTACCCCAAGCTGCGCAAAGTCTCCTGACTTTACGCAAAGATCTAAACCCAAAACTTTTATCAAAAAACTTGCAAATTAGGAATGCAATTCCTAATTTTACAAAATGATACAAAGAATGTTAGCTAGTAAGGTGTTAGAACTTACAGACAAGTTTCCAATTGTTGCCATAACTGGTCCAAGACAATCGGGTAAAACTACTTTGTCTAAAATGGTTAAACCAAATTACAGTTATGTAAATTTAGAAAATTTATCCGATAGAGAATTTGCTAAAATAGATCCAATTGGGTTTTTAAATACTTATAAAAATGGAGTTATAATTGATGAAATTCAAAATGTTCCTTCCTTATTTTCCTATTTACAAATTGTTACCGATGAACGAAATATAAATGGTGAATACATAATTACAGGTTCTCAAAATTTCTTAATGATGGAACAAATAACACAATCACTAGCTGGTCGTGTAGCTTTGTTTACTTTGCTTCCATTTTCATTTAAAGAATTAGAAAATACTATTTACAAACCAGAATCTTGGGAAAAATATGCTCTTTCTGGGTCTTATCCTAGAAAAATAATTCAGAATATTCAATCGGCAGATTATTATGAAAATTATTTAAAAACCTATGTAGAACGTGATCTTCGTCTATTAAAGAATATTACTAATTTAGATTTATTTCAAAAATTTATTCAACTTCTATCTGGCAGAGTAGGGCAACTTTTTAACCAGACAAGCTTAGGAAACGAACTCGATTTAGACAACAAAACAATCAATTCTTGGTTTACTTTGTTAGAAGCTTCGTTTATAACTTTTAAATTACAACCATATCATAAAAATTACAATAAACGTTTGGTAAAAACTTCCAAAATTTATTTTAATGATATAGGATTGTTATGTTATTTATTAGGAATTAAAACTGAAACCGATCTAGAAAATCACTATGCAAAAGGTAGTATTTTTGAAAATTTAATAATTTTAGAATTACTAAAAAATTCTATTAATGAATCAACTAAATCTAAATTTTATTTCTGGAGAGATGCCTCTCAAAATGAAGTGGATTTAATAATTGAAACAGGAACAAAAGTGGAAGCAATTGAAATTAAATCTAGTAAAACAATTAATCAAAGTTTTTTTAAAGGGTTGAATTATTTTAAAAAAATAAATAGTGAAACTAATTTATCAATTATTTATGGAGGATTTGAAAATCAAACAAGAACTGATTACACTATTTATACTTTAAAAAATTTACCTAATGTATAAAGAAAAAAATTAAATTTTGTATTATTAGGAATCCAATTCCTAATTACACAAAAACCTCACAACCACTATTCAAAAACACCTTCATCTATCAAAAAACTATTTAAAAAAGCCACAGAATTTTCAATATCATAATGCAAAATTCTATCTTCTTTTACAAATGGCACTTCTACTCGATACGATTTTAAAAATAATTCTATAAAATCACTAGATTGTAAAGGTCTTCTAAATTCAATTGCTTGCGACGCATTCATCAATTCAATTGCCAAAATGCGTTCTAGGTTTTCCATAATTTTCAAACACTTTGTTGCCGCATTTGCACCCATAGAAACGTGATCTTCTTGACCGTTACTAGAAACAATACTGTCAATACTTGCTGGCGTTGCCAATTGTTTATTCTGACTTGCAATACTTGCAGCAGTATATTGCGGAATCATAAAACCCGAATTCAATCCAGGATTATCAACCAAAAATGCAGGCAAACCTCGCAATCCAGAAATTAATTGATACGTTCTTCTTTCAGAAATACTTCCCAATTCAGACAAAGCAATTGCCAAGAAATCTAAAGCCAAAGCCAAAGGTTGTCCGTGAAAATTTCCACCAGAAATAATCACATCACTTTCAATAAATATATTAGGATTATCGGTAACCGAATTAATTTCTGTTTTAAAAACTTTCTTCACATAATCAATCGTGTCCTTGCTTGCGCCGTGAACTTGAGGAATACATCTAAACGAATATGGATCTTGTACGTGTTGCTTTTTTTGCGAAATAATTTCGCTGTCTTCAAGCAACTCTTTCATTCGTTTGGCAGTTACAATTTGACCTTTATGCGGACGAATAAAATGTATTAATTCGTTAAAAGGTTCAATTCTTCCATCAAATCCTTCTAAAGAAATTGCAGCAATTACATCTGAAAAATAAGAATATTTCATCGCTTTTATCAAAATATAACATCCGTAAGCACTCATAAATTGAGTTCCATTTAATAGTGCTAAACCTTCTTTAGATTGCAAAGTAATTGGTTGCCAATTAAATTGTTTTAAAACTTGCGATGAATGTACTTTTTTACCTTCATAATTCACTTCGCCTTCACCCAAAAGTGGCAACGATAAATGTGCTAAAGGTGCTAAATCGCCACTTGCACCAAGCGAACCTTGAGTATAAATTACTGGTAAAATATCATTATTATAAAAATCAATTAAACGTTCAACAGTTTGCAATTGAACACCAGAATGTCCATAACTAATCGACTGAATTTTAAGCAAAAGCATGATTTTTACAATCTCATTCGGAACTTCATCACCAGTTCCACAAGCATGAGATTTTACCAAATTAGATTGCAATTGCGATAAGTTTTCATTAGAAATAACAACATTACACAACGAACCAAAACCAGTGTTTATTCCATAAATTGGTTCGGTAGAAGTTTGCATTTTTTTGTCTAAATATGCTCTACATTTCTGAATATTTATTTTAGCTTCTTCCGATAATGCAAGCGTTTTATGTTGTGAAATTATTTCTTGTAATTGCTCTAAATGCAGTACTTCTGAACTTATATAATGCGAATTGTCCATTTTGGAATTAAATTAGATGTCAAAATTCCGTAAACGATTGTTAAAAAACAAGGTTTAACGACATTATTTTATTGAATATTTATTAAAAAAATACTTCATATAAACAGAATATCACTTTTAAAAATAAATAAATTCAATAAAAATGAAGGATTCATAAAAATAACAAACCAATTTTTTTTGACAACTAAAAAATACTACATTTGAAAATAATGTTAAAAAATTGCTACACATATAGCTTCATACCTACTACCAATTCTTTGGTTGCGACTTCTGTTGGCACAACATTCACTACAACTACAACCCCATTTGGGGTATAATTTTCTCATATAATCCAATTTCTATGGACTTTCAAAATGAAAGTAAAATGCTCTATTTCTCAAATACAACCTTCAAAATAATTGAAAACAAAAAATAAATTTAAGAAATTAAGAAAAAACTAAATGAAACTTAATCTCTAAATAGTTTAAAAATAAAATAAAATCATGATAGTATTAAAATTTGGTGGAACATCAGTAGCCAATGCTCAAAATATTAAGCTTGTACTTGATATTATTCAAAAAAAATCACAATCCAACAAACTCGCTGTTGTAGTTTCTGCATTAAGTGGTGTTACCGATTTGTTACTTTTAGCTGCCAAAAACGCATCAGAAAAAGATAAAAATTACAAAGAAATCATCTTCCAAATCGACAAAAAACACAAAGATGTTATTGACGAATTGATTCCACTAAGTGATCAAAACGAAATCATAAATTTAGTAAACAACAATATTAATCACCTTAAAACTTTGCTAGATGGCTGTTTTTTATTGGGCGAATTAACGCATCGTACCACAGATACTATTTTAAGTTTTGGCGAATTATTATCGTCCAACATTATTACATTGGCGTTACAGCAAAAAATTATTAATTCCGAATATAAAGACAGTCGCGAACTTATAAAAACCAATTCTAATTTTGGCAAAGCCGAAGTCAATTTTGTTAAAACAAATCAATTAATTTCCGATTTTCTTAAATCCAATATATCTCAAGTAGTTGTTTTTCCGGGTTTTATTGCTACTGATGATAATAAAAACACAACAACTCTTGGTCGTGGCGGTTCCGATTATACGGCTGCTATTATTGCAAATGCATCAAAATCTGAAGTATTAGAAATTTGGACCGATGTAAACGGAATGTTTACTGCAAATCCTAAAATTGTCAATCAAGCACAACCTATCGAAAACATTTCTTATCAAGAAGCTATGGAATTGTCACATTTTGGAGCCAAAGTATTGTATCCTCCAACAATTCAACCGGTTTTAAATGCCAATATTCCAATTTGGATAAAAAACACGTTTGAACCAGAAGCTTTTGGAACTTATATATCTAACGAAAATAAAGTACATTCTAATCCTATAAAAGGAATTTCGCATATTGATAAAATTGCTTTATTAACACTCGAAGGTTCAGGAATGATTGGTGTTGCAGGTTCGTCTAAAAGATTATTCGAAGTGTTATCCAACAACAATATAAACGTAATTTTCATCACACAAGCATCTTCTGAACATTCTATTTGCATCGGAATTCAAAATCATGATGCTGATAACGCAAAAAAATCAATAGATAAAACTTTTGAACTCGAAATTTCGCAACACAAAATTGAACCTTGCATTGTCGAAAAAGACCTTTGTATCGTAGCTCTTGTTGGCGAAAATATGAAAAACCACCAAGGAATTTCGGGTAAAATGTTCAGCACTTTAGGCAAAAATAATGTCAATATTCGAGCCATTGCACAAGGTGCATCCGAACGAAATATTTCGGTAGTTATTAATGAAAAGGATATTAAAAAAGCATTAAACACGCTTCACGAGCGCTTTTTTGAAGATAACACCAAACAACTCAATTTGTTTGTAATGGGAATTGGAAATGTAGGTGAAAAATTTATTGATCAAATCAACCAACAACAACAATTTTTAAAAGATAATCTTAAAATAAATCTTCATGTCATAGCACTTTCCAATTCTAGAAAAATGATTTTTGACGAAGAAGGAATTTCGTTAAATGACTGGAAATCTACTATTGAAAAAGGTGAGATTGCCAATTCTGATTTATTTATTTCAAATGTAAAAAAACTCAATTTACGCAACAGTATTTTTGTGGATATTACTGCCAATTATGATGTGGCAGGAATTTACGAACAATTTCTAAAAATGAATGTTGGCGTGGTAACTTGCAACAAAATTGCGTGTTCATCCCAATATGAAAATTACAAAAAACTAAAAGATTTATCTCGAAAATACAACGCACCATTTTTATTTGAAACCAATGTTGGTGCTGGCTTACCAATAATTGATACCTTAAAAAATTTAATTGCATCTGGCGATAAAGTCAACAAAATTCAAGCAGTTTTATCTGGTAGTTTGAATTTTATTTTTAATAATTTTTCGGAAACCTACAATTTTCACGATGTGGTAAAAGAAGCTGGCGTTCAAGGTTTTACAGAACCCGATCCAAAAATAGATTTATCAGGAGTTGATGTGGCTCGAAAAATTCTTATTTTAATCAGAGAAAGTGGTTATCAAATGGAAATGGAAGACATAAAAAACAATTCGTTTTTACCAGACGAATGTATGAAAACCAACAATAACGACGATTTTTTCAAGTCATTAACTAAATATTCAAGCCATTTTGAAAATCTTTTATCAGAAGCAAAAAACAAAGATTGTCGCATAAAATTTGTAGCTTCGTTCGATAACGGAAAAGCAAGTGTAGGTTTACAATTTATCCCAAAAGAAAGTCCGTTTTACAACCTCGAAGGAAAAGATAATATTGTAGAATTTTACACCGACAGATACAGCGATCAACCGTTAATTATAAAAGGTGCTGGTGCTGGCGCAGCCGTTACAGCGTCTGGGATTTTTGCTGATGTTATAAGAATTGGAAATGTGTAAAAAAGTTGCAATTCAACATTTCTTTCATTGAAACGAATGGCTAGGTCTCTATTTATGAACCATTTTCCTGCTTTTCGTTTCAATCTTTTTTTAATTGCCTTGGGTTTAAACCCAAGGCAATTAAAAAAAGGATTTCCACTTCAATCAGGGTTAATTAATAAATGTATTGCACCAACGTATCAAAAAATAAAGACGTTGCACTGCATTGTATCAAAATGTAAATGCGTTGCACTGCAACGTATCAAAATGTAAATGCGTTGCAATACAACGTATCAAAATGTAAATGCGTTGCACTGCAACGTATAATATTGTAAATGCGTTGCAATGCAACGTATAATATTGTAAATGCGTTGCAATGCAACGTATAATATTGTAAAGACGTTGCACTGCAACGTATAATATTGTAAAGACGTTGCGATGCAACTTCTCTACGAAAAAAATAAAATATGAACGAAATAAAAATATTCTGTCCAGCAACAATCGCCAATCTAAACTGCGGATTTGACATTTTAGGTCTATGCCTAGAAGGAATTGGCGATGAAATGATTATTAAAAAATCGGCAGAAAAAGGAATAAAAATAACCAAAATAACTGGCGCGAATTTACCATTAGAAACCGAAAAAAATGTTGCTGGAGTTGCTGCTTTGGCTCTTATCAATTACATCGCCTTTAAAGGTGATGCAATTAAACACGGTTTCGAAATAGAAATCCATAAAAAAATAAAAGCAGGAAGCGGAATTGGAAGTAGTTCTGCAAGTGCTGCTGGAGCAGTTTTTGGAATCAATGAATTACTAGGAAAACCATTTTCAAAACACGAGTTAGTAAACTTTGCAATGAAAGGCGAAGTGGTTGCCAGCGGAAGCGAACACGCAGATAATGTCGCGCCTTGCCTACTTGGCGGATTTACTTTGGTTCGCGGTTACAATCCTTTGGATGTGATTAGAATAGATGCGCCAAGCGAACTTTACGCAGTAGTTTTGCATCCAAATATCGAAGTAAAAACTTCAGACGCAAGAGCCGTTTTGCATCCAATGATTCCTTTAAAAGATGCAATAACTCAAACTGGAAATTTGGGTGGATTAATTGCAGGTTTATACACAAACGATTATAATTTAATTGGACGTTCACTAAAAGATGTACTAATTGAACCATTGCGAAAACATTTAATTCCTAACTTTGACCAAGTTAAAAATACTGCTTTGCAAAATGGTGCTTTAGGTTCTGGAATTTCTGGTGCTGGACCAAGTATTTTTGCTTTATGCAAAGGTCAAGAAATTGCAGAAAAAGTAGCATTAGCAATGAGCGAAAGTTATCAAAATACTGGAATTGAATTTGATATTCATATTTCAAAAATAAATCCAGAAGGAACTAAAATAATATAATTAATTTGTTGCGAGTTAAAAAGTTATGAGTTTCGAGTTTTTTAAATTGTTTTTAAATCTTGGTAACTCGAAACTCGAAACTCGAAACTCGAAACTAAACAAATGAATTACTATAGTTTAAACAATAAAAACAGCAAAGTTTCTTTTCAAGAATCAGTCATTCAAGGACTTGCACCAGATAATGGTTTGTATTTTCCTGAAACAATTACACAATTACCACAATCATTCTTTGATGAAATAGAAAATTTATCCAACGAAGAAATTGCCTTTGAAGCGATTAAACAATTCGTAGGAAATGAAATTCCAGAAACTGAGTTAAAAAAAATTGTATCAGAAACATTATCTTTCGGTTTTCCATTAGTGAAAATTGAAGAAAATGTATATTCATTAGAATTATTTCACGGACCAACAATGGCTTTTAAAGATGTTGGTGCACGATTTATGTCGCGTTGTTTGGCCTATTTTAATAAAGATAAAAATAAAAAAAATACAGTTCTTGTCGCAACTTCTGGCGATACTGGTGGCGCAGTTGCAAGCGGATTTTTAAACGTAAAAGGTGTTGAAGTTGTAATTTTATATCCATCAGGAAAAGTTAGTGATATTCAAGAAAGACAACTTACAACTCTTGGTGAAAATATTACTGCGCTTGAAGTTGATGGTGTTTTTGACGATTGTCAAGACATGGTTAAAAAAGCTTTTAATGATGCTGATTTAAAACACAAAAATCTAACTTCTGCAAATTCTATAAATATTGCTCGTTGGTTACCACAAATGTTTTACTTTTTCTTTGCCTACAAAGAATTAAAAAAATTCAATAAACCATTAATAGTTTCTTGTCCAAGTGGTAATTTTGGTAATATCTGCGCAGGAATAATAGCTAAAAAACTAGGTTTACCACTCGCCCATTTTGTAGCTTCTACAAATGAAAATGATACTGTTCCAAGATTTTTAGAAAACGGAATTTACAATCCAAAACCATCAGTAGCAACAATTTCAAATGCAATGGATGTTGGAAATCCGAGTAATTTTGTGCGAATTCAAGAAATGTATAACAATGATTTAGAAGCATTTGAAAAAGATTTTTCGTCCTATTCTTTTTCTGATGAAGAAACTAAATTCATAATAAAAAATATTTATATAAATTCTGGATATGTTGCTGAACCTCACGGTGCAATTGGTTATTTAGGATTAAAAAAAGAACTTCAAAATTACAATGATGCAATTGGTTTTTTCTTAGAAACTGCGCATCCAATTAAATTTTTAGATGTTGTTGAACCAGTTTTAAATATAAAATTA
>NZ_JAYVFH010000109.1:0-3735 GCF_043773265.1 Flavobacterium sp.
CTGAAAAATTCTATATCGTAATGAAAATTCGTAAATTTGAGATATGGAAAAAAAGAAATTTATAGAGCAACATTTTATTATAGATAGTTTGACTAATTCTATCTTAAATACAATCTCTGGCGACAGTTTCCAAACCGAAGTTATTCTACTTACAAAATCAGACTTAAAAGATATTATTAAAAAAAATGGTTGGAATTTTGATTGGAAATCTGAATTTAACGACATTAAAAAAGAAGTCTATAAATTAACCATTGAACATAATACAAATATTATTCAAGGATTATTAAGTATAACGATTGAAGCTGACCATATTTATATGGATTTATTAGAAAGTTCTCCATTCAACATTGGCGAAAACAAATTGTATGAAGGAGTTGCAGGAAATTTAGTTGCTTATGCTTGTAAACTTTCATTCCAAAAAGGATTTGACGGTTTTGTAGGTTTTACTGCAAAAACTAAACTTATTGAACATTATGAAAAAACTTTGGGAGCATATCATTTCAAAAATCAAAGAATGATTATTGAAACTCAATCAGCAAAATTTTTAGTAGAAAAATATTTTAAAAATTAACGTTATGGGATTTATAAAAGAGCCAATCGGAATAGATTTTATTATTCAAAGCGAGCCACTGACAGATGTGGAACGTAAAGAAATTAGTGAATACATAAAATCAAAAAAGGAGGAAAACAAAATTGCGATTATGAAAAAAATCGTAAAAAGAAAACCAAAAAATACTGAAAAAGTATAATAAATATTTTGCCGTCGCACAACAGCGGTTTGGCGCAATTGGGGTTTAAGGCAAACTTTAAAGTTGGTTTTGTACTTGGAAGTTCGGTCTTTAATTTATACATTTGGTCAACCAAATCCCCAACTGACGCCAAGCCACGAGACGTTGGCAGAAACCCGTGAGCGACACGAAACGCATAAAAAAAACTCGAAAAAAAATGAAATCAAAAAAAGGTTTTGCTAACGCAAAACCCTTTTTTTGATTTCTTCTTAATATCAATTTTAAAATGTTATTTTTGCCTTGCAAGAATTAAAACCAAAAAATAATAAATGGCAAATACAAATCTTACAAGTGCAAAAACAGCAAAGAACGATGAGTTTTATACTCAATATCACGATATTGAAAAAGAAATTAACGCATATTTAGATTTTAACCCAAACGTGTTTCGTGGTAAAACAATTTTACTTCCCTGTGATGACCCTGAATGGAGCAATTTTACTAAATTTTTTGCTCAAAATTTTGAAAGATATGGAATAAAAAAACTTATAAGTACTAGTTATGCACCTGATAGTAAACTATATAAAACAAATTACCAACCAACGCTTTTCGAAACGACAAATCCACAATTTGACAAAAAGAAAACAATAAAAAATGGCAAAATATTTACTCTTGACCACGACACAAGTGGAGATGGAAAAATTGATGTAAATGACCTTGAATGGACTTATCTAAAAGGTGATGGAGATTTTAAAAGCGAAGAGATTAAAAAACTGCGTAACGAAGCCGACATAATAATTACAAATCCACCTTTTTCTCTTTTTCGCAAATTTTTATCTTGGATAGTCGAAGCAGACAAGCAATTTTTAATTATTGGAAACATAAATGTTGTTACATACAAGGAAGTTTTTCCTTTAATCAAAGAGAATAAATTATGGTTAGGAACTGGTATGGGCAGATGGATTTCTGGGTTTATTGTTCCTGAAACATATGAATTATATGGGACAGAAGCAAGAATTGATGAACTAGGAAATCGAATTGTAGCAACAAATAGTTGTCTATGGCTTACAAATATAGATCACGGAAGAAGACATCAACCGTTGCCCTTAATGACAATGGAAGATAATATAAAGTTTAGTAAACATAAAGAAGTAAAAGGAAATGTATATCCAAAATATGAAAATTATGATGGAATTAATGTACCTTTTACTGATGCTTTACCTAGTAACTATGATGGAATAATGGGTGTTCCAATAAGCTTTTTAGATAAATATTCACCAGAACAATTTGAAATTATGGATTGTTGTGAACCTTGTATTGATTTAGAAATTCTAAAACAAAATCCAGCTTTCAAAGAATATAAATCAAGACAGGTAATGTTCAATGGAAAATTATGTCAAAAAACTTATCATAGAATTTTAATAAGACACAAAAAATAATGGAAACAACATTAAGAACAGATATAAAAATAAAAAACATTTGCGAAGGTTTCATTTACAATGAACTTGAGGGAAAAGGCTTGTTTGGTTTATCGGGAACTTTAACAATTCAACCAGAATACCAAAGAAACTATATTTATGCTGACGGCAAAAGAGATGTTGCAGTAATAGAAAGTATATTAAAAGGTTATCCTTTAGGTTTAATTTATTTCAATAGAGTAGATGAAAAAAGCCTTGAAGTTTTAGACGGACAACAGCGAATTACAAGTTTTGGAAGATTTGTAACTAACAAATTTGCAATAAAAGACGAAAACGGAATGGAGCAATATTTTAGTGGTATTGCATCGGACAAACAAAAAAAAATATTAGAAGCAAAACTATTAATTTATGAATGTGAAGGAACAGAAACCGAAATTAAAGAATGGTTCAGAACAATCAATATTTCGGGAGTTCCATTAACAAATCAAGAATTATTAAATGCAGTTTATTCTGGACCATTTGTAACATTAGGGAAAGAGGAGTTTAGCAATAGCCAAAATGCAAACATTCAAAAATGGAGTGCTTATATTTCAGGTAGTGCCAATAGACAAGACTTTTTAGAAAGAGCTTTGGAATGGGTTAGCAAAGAAAATGTCGGCGATTATATGAGCCGACACAGATTTGACAAAAACATTACTGAATTAAAAAACTATTTCACAAGTGTTATTGATTGGGTTTCAACTGTATTTACAGAAGTTGAAAGCGAAATGAAAGGACTTGAATGGGGTAGACTTTATGAAACATATCGAAAACAACCTTACAACTCAAAAACAATATTTGAACAAATAAAAAATCTTTATGCTGACCCATATATAAAAAACAGAAAAGGAATTTTTGAATTTATATTGGGTGGTTCAATAGATACAAAATTATTAGAAGTAAGAGTATTTGACGAAGCAACCAAAAAATTATTTTTCACAAAACAAACAACTGAAGCAGAAACAAAAGGTATTTCAAATTGTAGTTATTGTGCAATTGGACACGATGCAAATAAAACAAAAATATGGAAGCTTACCGAAATGGATGCCGACCACGTTACAGCTTGGAGCAAAGGCGGAACAACCGACACGAAAAACTGCGAAATGTTGTGTAAATCACATAATAGAGCGAAAGGAAATAAATAAAATATAATGAAAAAAAGCAAAGTGCTACCGCACTTTACTTTTTTTCATTATGTAATTTGTTTTATCGAGTAATAAAATGCTATTATTGAATAACCAATTACTAATAACGAACAGTAAAACACTTTTAAGAAATAGTAGAATACTTTTAATGAAAAGTAAATTAATTTTAAGGCGTAGTAAATTACTTTTAACGAATGGTAAAATACTTTTAAGACATAGTAAAATACTATTATTGAAATGTAAAAAACAAATATTGAGTAACAAATAACAAATAACGAGTAGTAAGAACAACATCAAGGGTAAATGGGCATCTGCCAACAAAGAACTGTGCTTAAAAACAAATAAAATTTGATTTATTTTCACTATTTTTGAGTAGGAAAAACAAATTTAGTCTTGCGAGGAGAAAGT
>NZ_JAYVFH010000110.1:0-3113 GCF_043773265.1 Flavobacterium sp.
AATTACAACGTGGTGTTGGAACATCTACAAATGGTTCTGGAGCTTTTGGCGCAAGCTTAAACATGCTAACCGATTCTTATTCTAAACAAAGTTCTGGAGAAATTTCAAATTCTATTGGAAGTTTTAATACTAGAAAAAGCACCGTAAAATTTAGTACAGGATTAATGAATTCTGAAAAAAATTTAGAACAAGGTTTTGAAATTGCTGGAAGATTATCTCAAATAAAATCTGATGGATATATTGACAGAGGATTTTCTGATTTAAAATCCTATTTTTTGCAAGGAACTTATGTAGGAAAAACCACTTTAATCAAAGCATTAGCATTTGGCGGAACCGAAAAAACATACCAATCATGGAACGGAATTGATGGCGAAACTTTACAAAATAATACAACTTTTAATTCTGCAGGAATTTATACAGACGAATTTGGAAACACTAAATTTTACGACAACGAAACCGATAACTATCAACAAGATCATTATCAATTGCATTGGAATGAAAAAATTAATTCTAACTGGAATTCCAATTTAGCTTTTCATTACACTAAAGGAAAAGGATATTATGAAAATTATCAAGAAAATGCAACTTTTGAAGATTATGGATTAACTCCTGTTACTGGGCAAACTACAACCGATTTAATTCGTCAAAAATGGTTGGAAAATGATTTTTATGGACTTACTTATTCTGGAAATTATATATCTAAAAAGTTAGATTTTATTTTTGGTGGAAGTTATAATCAATATAAAGGAAACCATTTTGGAAAAGTAATTTGGGCAAGATTTGCATCAACTAGTGAGCTTGGCGATAAGTATTATGATGATTACGGAAACAAATCTGACGGAACAGTTTATGCAAAAGTCAATTACAATTTTACTAAAAAATTTAGTTTTTACGGCGATTTACAATTCCGACTTGTAAAGTATAAAGCCAATGGAGTTCAAGCGAATTTGGTAAATGATACGTTTAATTTTTTCAACCCAAAAGCTGGTTTGAATTATGATTTGAATAAAAAAAACACCTTTTATTTTTCTTATGCAAAAGCCAATCGTGAACCAAACAGAACCGATTACGAAAGCGGAAGCACTAAACCAGAAAAACTAAACGATTATGAATTGGGCTGGAGATTTGCATCTAAAAAGGTAAAATTAAATTCTAATATTTACTACATGTCATACAAAAATCAATTAATTCTTACCGGAAATCTTGATGATGTTGGAAATCCTATTAGATCAAATAGTGAAAAAAGTTATAGATTAGGACTTGAAATTGATGCAACAATTGCAATTTCTAAAAAAATAATAATTCGTCCAAACATCACAATTAGCGAAAATAAAAATGTAGATTTAAATGTTGCAGGAACTAATTTTGGAAATAAAGAAATTGCTTATTCGCCAAGTTTAATTGCAGGAAATATTTTAGTTTTTAAACCTTTAGAAAATTTTAAAGTTTCAGTATTATCTAAATTTATAGGAGAACAATACCTTAACAACATTGAACTTAAAGAAGCAAAATTGAATGATTATTTGGTAAATGATTTGAATATATCTTATGAAATTAAACCAAAATCTGTTTTTAAATCTATAGTTTTTACAGCTTTAGTAAATAATATTTTAGATAAAAAATATGTTTCTAATGGATACATGTATGATGTTTATCCGTATTATTATCCGCAAGCAGGAATTAATTTTTTGGTTGGTGTTAATTTAAATTTTTAGAGTTTTTAATTATAAACCCTAATCAAACTACCATTAACTTCAACTCGATATTGTTTTAAAGGATATTGTTGTCCAGGACTTTGACCAGTAAACAAATTATATGACGCATCATCACATGGGCAAGTTGCTTCAATTCCGCTTATAGTCAATGTTGAGCACGATGATAATTGTTGATTTGGACAACCACCATCAAAAGCATTGAAAGTACTGCCGGTATTGAAAACTATAATTCCTCTTGATGGTCCATCGGCAGGATATATTTTTACATGATTACTAGGAAATTGTAAATTACTGTAAGAAGGTAAATTAGTATTAATTTCAAAGCTAAATTGATAGTTTGGTAAATTGGGATTTTGATTATTAAAACCACTATCTCCACATCCAAAAACAATTGTTAGCAAGAATAAAAAAAGAATTTTTTTCATAAAAATTTTAGTATTATGATGGTTCAAACAAAAATAAATTAGTTAACTTTGTGAAACATTATTAAGCAAAATTAAGCATTTAATAATCAAAAAAATATATCTTTGAAAAAAGAAATCCCATCTAGTTGGGATTTTTTCTATTTTATGAGAACGATGAAATAGAGTTTTTATTAGATTACAAATAAAAAAAATACAGCTTTTATTAAAACAAAAGTTACGAATAAACGAAATGAAATTATGAGCAATATATCTTATTACACAGCAGACGGATTAAAAAAACTTAGAGAAGAATTAGATCATTTAAAAAGCGTGATGCGACCAAAAGCATCGGCAGATATAGCAGAAGCAAGAGATAAAGGTGATTTGAGTGAAAATGCAGAATATGATGCAGCCAAAGAAGCTCAAGGAATGTTAGAAATGCGAATTGCTAAACTAGAAGAAGTACATTCTAATGCAAGATTAATTGATGAAAGTCATCTTGATACATCAAAAGTCTTGGTTTTGTCTAATGTAAAAATTAAAAATCAAGCCAACGGTATGGAAATGAAATATACTTTGGTTGCCGAAAGCGAAGCCGATTTAAAAACAGGAAAAATATCTGTAACGTCGCCAATTGGCAAAGGATTACTAGGAAAATCTGTGGGCGAAGTTGCCGAAATTACAGTACCAAACGGAACTTTAAAATTTGATGTTTTAGAAATAACTAGAGACTAATTTATTGATTGTTCGGTTAACCGTTTAATCGATTAACCTAAAAAACAAATAACCGATTTACCAAACAGCCAATGACAATATTTACCAAAATAGTAAACGGAGAAATTCCTTGTTACAAAATTGCCGAAGACGATAATTTTTTGGCTTTTTTAGATGTAAACCCGAATGCGAAAGGACATACTTTATGTATCCCGAAGCAAGAAATAAACAAGATTTTCGACCTCAACGACGATTTGTATTTAGGATTGATGGCTTTTGC
>NZ_JAYVFH010000111.1:0-2541 GCF_043773265.1 Flavobacterium sp.
TAATAAAACTATCGGTCGTTTCAACTTAGATGGTATTCCACCAGCACCAAGAGGAGTTCCTCAAATTGAAGTAACTTTTGATATTGATGCTAATGGTATCATCAAAGTTTCTGCAACTGATAAAGGAACTGGAAAATCTCACGATATCCGTATCGAAGCTTCATCTGGTTTAACAGCAGACGAAATCGAGAAAATGAAAAAAGATGCTGAGGCAAATGCTGGAGCAGATAAAATTGCAAGAGAAAGAGCTGAAAAAATTAACGAAGCTGATAGTTTGATTTTTCAAACTGAATCTCAGTTGAAAGAATTGGCAGATAAAATTTCTGACGAGCACAAAACAGGTATTGAATATGCATTAACTGAATTAAGAATGGCACACCAATCGCAAGATGTTGAAGCTATCCAAAAAGGTTTAGACAATGTAAACGCTGCTTGGAAAACTGCTACAGAAGCTATGTATGCTCAAGGCGAAGCTGGACAAGCACAAGATGCTCAACCACAAGCTGATGCTCAAGGAGATAATACACAAGATGTAGAATTTGAAGAAGTTAAATAAGTATTAAGATTTTAGTATTAAGAATTAAGACTTTATGATCAATAGAAACCGAGTAAGCAATTGCTCGGTTTTTTTATTTAACATTTTCAGTTTAAATAAATTTGTATATTGGCCGCTTATTAAACAAAAAAAAATATGAAAAAGATAATATTAATTTTATTAATATCGATTTATAGTGTTAGTAGTTTTTCTCAAAAAAAGAAAACAACAAAAGCTGTAATAGCATCACCAGTACTTGCAAAAGTAGATAATTTAGTTGTCGAAGTAAAAAGTGGAAGTTTTCAATTAACAATAAACGAAAACGGAAAACCAAAGGATGCAATAATCGTAAAAGCTGCTGATGCAAAATTTACTCCCACAGATTGTAAGTTAGTTTCGTTTAAAGCAAGCGGAGCAACACTATATATGCTTTCTTGGACTGAAAAATATCAAACTAAAACCGATTTAAAAACAGAAGATATAACAACTATATATTCTAATGTTTATGATATTGCAACTAAAAAGCAAGTTTTTTATAATACTCAATTGACAAATCATATTGTTGAAAAAGTTTTTCTAGATAGACTTAAAAATGCATCAGAAACTCAAGAAAAAATGAGAAGAGAAGGTTTTGAATTCTTTTTAAATCCTGATGGCACAATTATTCAGAAAAATAAAACTCAGGAAAACAAATGGGTTTATGATGTTTCAAAAATGGAATATCTTGATGCTAAAAAGAAGAAAAAGTAAAAAAAATTTTAATAAAAAAGAGAAGAAATAATTTCTTCTCTTTTTTTTAAAAATAAAAATTAGTTTATTTTTATTTCAAACATCTTATCCCAATTTTTTCCTGTTACAAAAAATGTTTTTGTTAAAGAATTGTAAGCAATACCATTTAAAACATCAGTTTCTGGAAGTTTAGTAATAAGTTTATCTAACTTTGATAAGTCAAGTATAGCTTCAACAACTCCATTATTTGGATTGATAACTACAATTACATTTTTTTGATAAACATTACTGTAAATTTTTCCGTCAATCCATTCAAGTTCATTTAGTTCTTTAACTTTTGTTGACGAAGCGTAAACATTTATATAATCAATTACGTTTAAATTTTCAGAATCTAATTTGTAAATTTTTTCAGTTCCATCAGATTGGTATAAATAATTGCCATCATTTGTTAATCCCCAACCTTCAATTTTTTTAGTATATTGTAATTCTTTTATTTTCTTCAAAGTATTGGCATCATATACAAATGCGGTAGATTCTTCCCAAGTTAATTGATAAATTTTATCATTTAAAAAAGTTATTCCTTCACCAAAATATTTTGCATCTAAATCTATTTTCAAATCAACTTTACCAGTTTTATAATCAGTTTTCCTAAAGCTTGATTTACCTCTTTGTCCTGTTCCTTCATAAAGAATTCCATTATAAAATTCTAATCCTTGTGTATAAGCAGTATTATCGTGAGGATAGGTATTTACAATTGTATAAGAAAGCAATTGTGGTTCAACATTAGAAACCAACTCAATTCTAGTAGAATCTGTTTCTGTTTCTCCATCATAATAAATTGATGCAATTACATTTTGATAACCAAGTTTAGAATCTTTTAAATTGAATAAAAACTTATCATTTCCTTTTGCAACTCCAGCTTTTTTATTGTTTAAATTGTATACAACACTATCAATTTTTTGATTTTTAATGTTCAAAATTTCAAGCGATAGTTTGTCATCAAATGTGTATTGTGCTTTTAATTTATCCTCATTTATAGTAAAAAAATCTTCTTTTGTTCCACTACAGCTGTTTAATAAAATTGCTAATAAAATGAATGTTAACAGGTTATACTTTTTCATTGTAAATTGTTTCTTTTTATAATGACAAATGTATTATTTATGATGTTAATTTCTTGCAAAAAAATAAAAAGATTGTATATTTGCAGCGGCAAGTCCTACACGACCAGCTCCTACAGAATCCTCCAGGATGGGAACATAGCAAAGGTATGCGGTTGA
>NZ_JAYVFH010000112.1:0-32399 GCF_043773265.1 Flavobacterium sp.
AATTACAAGAAGCTGAAACAGTATTTAAATTTTCAATAGTAGTTCCTGCAGCTAAAGTATGTCCAGTAAAACCATTATAATTACTTGGATAAAAACTACATCTAAATACTAAATTTTGAGTTGGAGTAGCATTTTGAGCAATAATTGACGCGTTTACTGGATTAATATATTTCCAAAGTGTTGTTCCAGCTGAGTTTACTTCTCTAAAAGTTCCAGTTGGACCTTCACATAGCAATACATTTCCATTTGATAATTGTTGTGCTCCCGAAATATTTTGAGCATAAATTCCGTTTGGATTTCCAGCATTGTACATCCAAGCAGTTGTTGCAGGTAAATAAGGCAATGTTTGTGTATAATTAAATCCATTTATAGGTGGATTAATAATTTCTACAGTTGTATAATTTCCACCAGTTCGTCCATTTCCATTATTGAATATCATAATATGGTTTTCAAACGGTAAACCACTTTTTATCCAATTAGCATTATGTTGACCAAATAATTTCTGGTTAGAAACCGAACCATTATTATAAGCTTGTGGATTTCCCCAACGATACAATAAATCGCCTCCTTTGCTAGAATTTCCTCCAGAATGGCTTGCTGCTTGAGCTGTTGTTGTACTATGATCAATTATCCAAACTTCATCAAAAGAATGTGAACTCAGTATTATTTGATTCAAACTTTCATTATAATCAATAGAATTCATATGAATCCAATCTTGACCAGTAGTAGCATTAGCACTTGCTTTATAATTAAGATTCAAAAGTTGAGGATTGGTACTTACAACACCAAAGTTAGATTTTGTAGAATCAAATTCTTGAACCAAATGATCCCATAAATGCCATTCCCAAACAATTGTTCCAGTTGTTAATCCAGTTTGTTGAATTTCTATAATTTTTTCACTCCAAACTGTTGATGTGGTTAAGGATGGATTTCTTCCTTGTGCAATAGCTTCTATATTAGTTTTAGATTCCCAAACTATAGCCAATACATTTCCGTTTGGCATTGCTTTAATATCATGATGTTGACATTCTAAAGTATTTGAAATTGTATAATTCCAAGTTATATTTCCGTTCCAATCAATTTTCTGAATAATTCCACCTTTTCCACCAGCATTAAAAGTAGTATTGTTAGTATTTCCAGATTTAAGCAATGTTCCATCTGGCAAAATATAACAAGATTGTCCTGGTTTATATGTACTTGCCCAAGTTTTTACTTGTTTGCCACATTTATCAATTAAATAAGTATTTGTACTTTGAATGGGAGCAAACAAAACATATCCATCATCAAGAGTTCCTATGCTGTGTTGTTGAAGACCAACAGTTTGAGAATTAACTTGAATTGTTGCAAAAATAAAAAATAATAGATATGTTTTTTTCATTAAAATTATTTTTTAATAATTACTTTATAACTTTTACTTTGATTGCCATTAGAAATTTTCACATAATAAATTCCATCATAAATGGCATCTGTTTCAATAATACTCAATGTACTTCCTTGTAAAATTTTACTGGTTTTTACTACTTGTCCAATTTCATTTATTAATTCAACTTTTAAATCATTTTCTACAAATTCTGATTGAATAGCAATAAATTCTGATGTTGGATTTGGAGAAATTACAACTTTGGCTTTATCAAAATTAAAAGTTTCATTTGCCAAATAAGTTGTAGTTCCTGTTGGAACAGTTGTAACAGTTGTGGCAGTAACATTTCCATAAAATGTTGGACCAACAACATAAGGATAAGCAGAGTTATGATTGGCGTCTACAGTTGTAAAATAGCAATAAATTCCTGCTGGATATTCTGGTGTTATACAAAAACGACCATTATGAATATCTAAATAAGTTGGATCTCCAGCATGAGAAATATATTCGTAGTCTTCTCTAAAATATCCGTTAAAAAAAGTTTGAGTACCAACAACTTGATTAATATTCGGACCATTAGTTCTTGTTGTATTTGTGCGTAATTGATAACTTGATTTTATTCTTGTAATTGCTCCTGTTCCATTTGTATTAGTATAACCATATGCACCATAAATTGGAAATCCATCATAAGCAAAACCTAGTAAAGGAGAATGAACAGATGAATTAATTACATACAAACCATCTGCTGGATATAAATCACAAACATTTGATATTACATTTAAATCTAAATTAAAAGCACTCGGATTTTGGTGATGATGATAATTTCCCATTGCTGGATGCGCTTTGGCACAATCAAATCCTGCTTTCTCAGCTGGTATTGCATCTCTATTCCAAGCTTGAGTTGCACCTGGACCACCAGGACACATTGGGTTTCCTGGTCCACCACAAAGAGAACTAGTTGAATTATTCCAAGCAACACCATCACGATAATCAAATAAAGCTACACCATTTTTAAAAACACCAATATTTCCTCCAGTTGTTGCTGTTGCAGTTCCTGTATTTTGAGTTGGAGTTAATAAAAATCTAAAAATTTTATTTTGTGCCGTTGCTAATGATGGATTTCCATCTTGAAATGGTCCAGTTATATATGCAGGAATTCCAGTTGCAGAAACATAAGAATAAGTTGCATTGTATTGAACTGTTTGAACATTGGCTTGTACAGCATCATTTATTGGTGTTGAATTTCCTGCAAGATAATGACGACCAGTTATTCCTGTTGTGTTTTGTAACCAACTTGTTATGGCTGGATTGGTTTGAGAATTGATGCTAATTGTAACAAAAAAAGTTATAATTGTAATTATTAATTTCATGATTTGGATTTATTTATTAGACGAATATAATATTTTATTAATGTATTTTTTTAATTAATTTCTTTAGGATAAGAAAATCGTTTTTCAAATAGAAATTCTTTATCAGTCAAGGTTTTTAAAAACGCAACTAACTCTGTCCTTTCATTATCAGATAAATTCATTGGTTTTTCTAATTGTTTGGATAATGTTTTACTTTTTTGAATTCCCGAATTGTAATGTTTGACAACTTCGTTCAAAGTTTTAAATCTTCCATCGTGCATATACGGAAAAGTGAATTCAATGTTTCGTAACGTTGGCACTTTAAACTTTAAGGAATCTTTTGGGTTTTGAGTGATTTTCATTCTTCCATAATCATTTAAAATTGCATCAACCGATAGACCATTGTTTTCAAAAGAATTATTGGTAAGCAATGGTTCTGTATGGCAAGTAGCACAATTGATTTTGAATAAATTATACCCTTTTTCTTCTATTTCAGAAAATTTTTCTTCACTTCGAAGTACTTTATCATATTTAGAATTGGATGTTTTTAACATAACAACAAATTGCGAAATTGCTTTTAAAGTCAGTTGTCCAGTAATTTTTTTTGTATCAAATGCTTTTTCAAATAAATCTTGATATTTTTTACTTTTTTGAAGTTTGGCAACTACGTTTTCTAATGATTCATTCATTTCAACGTCACTAGTAATTGGAGCAATTGCTTGAACATCAAGATGATTTACTCCGCCATCCCACATAAAATTTTTAGACCATGCTAAGTTTTGTAATGTTAGCGCATTTCGAGTTCCAATTTTGCCATTAATACCGTGACTTAAATCGTGGTCAACATGAGCAAAACCTGTTTGTTGCAAATGACAACTAGCACAAGAAATTGTATTGTCTTTAGATAAAATTGGATCATAAAATAAATTTCTACCCAATTGAAATCCTTCTTCTGTTAACGGATTATTTTTGAAATCATAAACAGGTTTTGGAAATCCTTCTGGAATGTCAAAATAAATAGGAGTGAAGCTCAAATTGGTAAATCCCAATACAGCAAAAATTAAAATTAAAAAACCTACAAATAATCGAATTTTACTCATTCTACAGAAAATATTTTGGCACTTAAATCGGCAATTTTCATAGCTTCTTTTCCAGGAATCATAATGGAATTAACTTCTTTCAAATTTATAGCTGAAAATAATTTTCCTAAATCCATAATTACTTTAATTTCATTATTTGGAATTTGTAATTTTTCAATTGGAATTTCAACAATTTTCATTGCATAATTCGGCTGTGAATAACCACCAATATGAAATTGAAATTCGCTCTTTCTTGTTTTACAGTTACTACTTTTTCCTTCAATTTTCATATTAATATAACCACTTTGCCAAGCCCAATACATTCCGTTTTGCAAATCTAAATCGCCAGCTAATGCTCCAGAAACACTTGCTGTACTGTCAATTCCAATATTGAATTTGATTTTAGAAATAGTTT
This sequence comes from Flavobacterium sp., assembly GCF_043773265.1. GTDB lineage: Bacteria > Bacteroidota > Bacteroidia > Flavobacteriales > Flavobacteriaceae > Flavobacterium. Next base: position 4,204 of record NZ_JAYVFH010000112.1, read on the forward strand.
TGTCATTTTTTTTACAAATTGGTATTTGCAATGAATTTGGGTTTTCAATATCAACTAAATGATAACTGTTTTTTTGTATAAATGTAGTTTTATTATTGTATTCTATTTCGATTCCTGATAAGTAAAACTTTAACAAACTAATTTGTAAAGTATCGTGGTTTTTTGAAATATTATTTTTGTTTAATTCTAACCGAATAGTTCCAAACTTTATATTTAATTTTAAATACAAAGAATCTTTTTCTTTTTGGGCAAAGGCAAAAACAACACTTAGACTAAATAGTATGCAAAAAAATAAATTTTTTATCATTTCTATGATTTTGTTTTTAATTGAATAGGACTAAAAATAGTATTAAAGGTTTAATTGAAATCTAATTTTTTTCAATATTAAAATAGTGCTATATTTGGCTTTTAAAATTCAAACATAATACAATTTTTTAAATATGAAATTACTTGAAGGAAAAGTAGCAATAATTACAGGAGCAAGTCGCGGAATTGGAAGCGGAATTGCTAAAGTTTTCGCACAACACGGAGCAAATGTAGCTTTTACCTACAGTTCATCTGCCGAATCTGCATTGGCATTAGAAACAGAATTAAATGCTTTGGGAATTAAATCTAAAGGATATCAAAGTAATGCAGCCAGCTTTAATGAAGCTCAAAAATTAATAGATGATGTACTTGTAGAGTTTGGAAACATTGATATTTTAATAAACAATGCAGGTATTACCAAGGATAATTTGTTGATGCGTATGAGCGAAGAAGATTTTGACAAAGTAATCGAAATTAACTTAAAATCGGTTTTCAATATGACCAAAGCGGTTCAAAAAACCATGTTGAAAAACCGAAAAGGTTCTATTATAAATATGAGTAGTGTAGTAGGAGTGAAAGGTAATGCTGGACAAACTAATTATGCAGCATCTAAAGCTGGCATGATTGGTTTTACAAAATCGGTTGCGCTTGAATTGGGTTCAAGAAATATTCGTTGCAACGCAATTGCTCCAGGTTTTATTGAAACAGAAATGACTGCAAAACTAAATGAAGATGTAGTACAAGGTTGGAGAGATTCAATTCCGTTAAAACGTGGCGGAACTCCAGAAGATGTTGCCAATGCGTGTCTTTTCTTTGCTTCAGATATGAGTGCTTATGTTACAGGACAAGTTATGAATGTTGATGGCGGAATGTTAACCTAAGAAAGTTTGCAGTGCTCAGTATTAAGTTTACAATTACTAAATACTGAAAACTGAATGCTGAACACAATAAATGAATACATCTACAATTTTACTTCTAATATTATCAGTTTTTATAGCTGCAGGAATTTCATTTTTTCAATATTTTTATAAAAGTAAAAGTAAATCAAGAATAAATAAATTATTATCGGTATTAAGATTTCTATCTATTTTTGGATTATTACTTTTATTAATAAATCCAATTGTTAGTAGAAGCACGCTTGAAACAATAAAAACACCTTTGCCAATTGTAATTGATAATTCAAGTTCGATTGTTGATTTGAAAGCCAATACTTCTGCTAAAGAAGTTTATGAAAAATTGGCTTCTAATTCTGAATTAAAAAATAAATTTGATATTCAATCCTATAAATTTGATTCTGAATTTCAATCTATAGAAAATTCAGATGAAATTGATTTTAAAGGAACACAAACTAATATTGATGAAGTTTCAAAAAACATAAAAAGCATCAATAAAAATCTAACATTTCCAACAGTTTTAATTACTGATGGAAATCAAACTTCTGGCGCAGATTATATTTTTCAATTTAATCATAATAATAAAGTATACCCAATGGTTGTTGGCGATACAACTACTTATTTAGATTTAAAAATTAATCAAATTAATGTAAATAAATATGCTTTTCACAAAAATAAATTTCCTGTAGAAGTATTTATGCAATATTCTGGTACTAAATCTGTAACCGCAAATTTTTCAATTTCGCAAGGAAATACTATTTTAAATAAACAAAGCATTTCGTTTTCACCATCAAATAAATCAGCAGTTTTAAATGTTTTATTGCCAGCAGATAAAACCGGTTTACAAATTTATACGGCTAAAATTTCTTCTTCAGAAATAGAAAAAAACACCTATAATAATTCTAAGAAATTTGCAGTTCAAATTATAGATCAAAAATCGGAAGTTGCTTTAATTTCAGTAATAAACCATCCAGATATTGGAGCAATAAAACGAAGTATTGAAACTAATGCACAACGTAAAGTAACTATACTTAAACCTAATCAAGTTAGTGAGTTAAGCAAGTATAATGTTTTAGTTTTATATCAGCCAACAACAGATTTTAAACAAGTATTTGATGCAAACAAAAATCTAAAAATTAACACTTGGATTGTTACTGGAAATAATACCAACTTTGGATTTTTAAACCAGCAACAAGAGCAAATTGATTTTAAAATGTCTTCTCAAAAAGAAGATTATTTAGCTAATTTCTTATCAGATTTTAACCTTTTTGCAACAGATAATATTGGCTTTGAAAATTTTCCGCCTTTAGAAAATTCTTATGGAACAATTACTGCTAAGGAAAATGTTTCTGTTTTACTTTCTTCAAGTATTAGAAATGTAGAAACCAATTTTCCTTTATTAGCATTTTCTGATAATCAAGGAAAAAGAAATGCTTATTTATTAGGAGAAAATATCTGGAAATGGCGTGCACAAAGTTATGTTGATAAAAAATCATTTGATGAATTTGATGTTTTTATAGATAAAACAATTCAGTTTTTGGCTTCTAATGATTCTAAAAAATCTTTAATAGTAAATCATGAGCAATTTTATAATTCAGGTGATGCATTAGAAATAACAGCACAATATTTCAATAAAAATTATGAACTAGACGAAAAAGCAAGGTTGACTATTGCAGTTACAAATATTAAAACAAAGCAAGTAAAACGTTATGATTTATTGAGAGCAACAAATAGTTTTAAGGTTAATCTTGATGGACTTTCAGCCGGACAATATTCGTTTACAGTAAAAGAGTTAAATTCAAATGCTTCTTATTCAAGTTCGTTTGAAATTTTAGATTTTGATATAGAAAAGCAATTTGTAAACCCAGATTTGTCTAAATTAAAACAATTAGCATCACAAACTAATGGAACTGCATTTGTTCCAAACCAAGTAGATAATTTAATAAAATCATTACTTGAAAACGAAAACTACAAAGCCATTCAAAAAAACATTGTCAAAAAAACGCCAATAATTGATTGGTATTGGTTATTAGTTTTAATTGCAATTTTTCTCTCAGCCGAATGGTTTATTAGAAAATATAATGGTTTACTTTAAAATTTAATTAATTTTATAAAAAATTGTATATAAAAATTCCAAATAAATAGTTTTAATTTTAAAATATAAAAAATGAACGACGCTCATCTTCACATGGTTGTAAACCATTTTCCAATTATTGGAACACTACTAGGATTAGGAATTTTATTTGCTGGATTGGTTTTAAAAAACAACACCATCAAGAATGTTGCATATTGTTTATTTATTGTTTCTGCAATTTTTGCTTTTGCTAGTATGAATACAGGTGAAGGTGCAGAGGAATTGGTAGAAGATATGCCTAATATTGGAAAAAAAATTATTCATGAACATGAAGAAGTTGCTGAAAAACTGGCTCTTTCTTTGTATCTTTTAGGTTTTGTATCTATTGCTGGTTTGTATTCAAATACTAAAAATAAATTTAATGCAAAGTTAGTTTCATTTATTGCATTAACAATTGCAATGGTAGCGGTTTTTCTTGCACAACAAACAGGAACTTCTGGTGGCGAAATTCGTCATACAGAAATTAGAAAAAATGCAATTACAGACACTCTTAATGCAGAAGAACATCTTGAAAACGTTGAAGAAGTAGAAGATTAAATTTTATAATAAATGAAAAAAATTCTATTTATAGATCGTGACGGAACGATAGTTAACGAAGCAAACGCACCAGATTATACTTTAAACACCTTTGAAGAATTAGAATATTATCCTGAAGTATTTAGATATTTGGGTAAAATTGCTAGAAAATTAAATTTTGAATTAGTTATGGTTACAAATCAAGACGGTTTGGGAACAGAAATTTTACCTGAAACTGTTTTTTGGCCAATTCATAATAAAATTATGAAGGCGTTTGAAAATGAAGGAATTGTTTTTAATAAAGTTTTTATTGATAAAACATTTCCTTATCAAAATGCTCCAACTAGAAAACCTGGAACTGCTATGTTAACAGAATATATAAACAATTCTGAATATGATTTAGCAAATTCGTTTATGATTGGCGACAGATTGACTGATGTTGAGCTTGCCAAAAATCTTGGAGCAAAAGGTATTTTTATAGACAATGACGAAAAACTCGGTGCAAGTGAAATAAATTCTAAACGAGAAGAATTAGATAATTATATTGCTTTGCAAACAACAAGTTGGAAGGAAATTTATAAGTTTCTCAAAAAATTATAAAGCAACATTTTCCATTAAAAGAATATTGTTTTTTAATCTTTCAATTAACATATTCATCATTCTTTTATTAAGGTTTGATGAATTTTTTATATATTCATGATATTCGTTTATAGTAAACAATGCTATTATCATTCCTTTCAATGAGTTTCTAAATTTTATATCTCTTTGAATCGTATTTTCAATATAGCCCAATTTCTTTTCTGGTGAAAGTGTAAAAAAAATATTTTTTTGTTTTACAGCATAATTAATAAATACAGCTACAAATAAATCGTTTTGAAGTTTTAATATTGGTCTTAGTGTTCTATTTTGAAATTTTTCTTCGGATGATGATTGTTCAGTTATAGTTCCAATTGTTTCACCTCGTAACTCTAATAATAATATATCTCTTGGTTCCATATTTTTTTTATTTAAAGTTATAAAAAAACCTCTGTTAAAAAACAGAGGTTGATATATATTTATTAAGAACAATTTGTTAATTAGTCTTTAATTTTAAAAGTAACTCTTCTAACAAGTTTTCTTGCTCCTTCAGAATCTTTATTAACAGATGCGTCTTCACCTTGAGGAATTATAATTAATCTTGAAGCCGATACTCCAGATTTAATTAATATTTGTTTTACAGCAAGCGCACGAGCTTTAGATAAAGCATCATTGCTTGCACTAGCTCCAATTTCGTCTGCATTACCATAAATTTCTACTGTTGCTGTTGGATTATTTTTAAGATACATTCTTATAAAATCTAAACCTTCAGTTGAAGCATTTGTTGGTTGCGATTTAGAAAAGTCAAAATAAGCACAAACATATCCTTCATTTACTAAACGTTTTACAATATCACCATTAGATTTTTCTGAAGTTTCTTTATTAGTATTATTTACATATCTTTCTAATTCATCTGGCACACCATTTCTGTTTCCATCAACCATTTTACCTCTTGTATCAACAGCAACACCTGCAACCGAATTGTTTTCTTGATCTAAATAATCAGCAACTCCATCTTTATCTGTATCATTCAATTGATTTTCCATATCACCAACTCTTTTTTCAAGAGCAGCAATTTCTAGTTGTTCTTTTTTTGGTTTAAAATCCCAATCAGCATGAATTCTATCTTTATCAAGTGAGAAACTCAAACCTAAATTTAAAGACACTGTGCTTCCTGATAAATTTTCAGAGTTGTCACTATAAGCTCCATCCCAATTAAAATGTTGTCTGTAGTTATGAATTGTAGTAACATCAAGTTGAATTGCTGTTCTTTTTGAAATTCTATATTCTGGAGTAACACCAAAAATTAAACCACCATTAAATTCTGACTCGTTATAATTATGATCATGTTCTACAATGTTTTTAGTTTTAGAAATCATATCTACAACTTGAATTCCTCCATGAAAAAGGAAATTCCAACGTTTTAACTGTTCTGTAATACCAAATAATTTTGCACCATTAGCATAACCTTGAACCTGAAGATTGTATTGAATCATTTTGAAAGGTAAACTTGGAAGGTTGTTTTGTAAAGAACGATTATTTGTGTTACCAATTATATCATAACCTAAACTTCCTTTTACACTAAATATATCACCTACAATATAACGTCCACCAATTGAAAAACTATTTGGTCTTATGCTTCCAAAATAACTATTAGATTTGTTAGAAAAATAACCAGGAGAATAAGGTTTTACACCTTTAATATTTCCAATAGATGCTTCAATTATCCAATTATTATTTCTTTCTGAAGTTGATTTAATATTATCTTTTTCTTGCGCATTTATAATATTCGATGTTATAAAAATTAAAAGCAATAAAGTAATTTTTTTCATAATTTTGTTTAGTTATTCAATTTTGCGAATTGCAAATATAATCTTTTGTAATTAATTAACAACTTTTTGGGTTATTAATACTATTTTGTAGATTTATATTTACATAAAAAACACTATTTATGAGAATTTCAAATATTTTCTGACAGTTGATATAGTGGTCTTAAAAAAAAATCACTTAAATATTGAGTTACTTTTAATTAAAAGAAAGAATGAACCTTTTAAAGATTTTTGGGCATTACCTGGAGGTTTTGTAAATGAAAATGAAGATTTAGAAGTTGCTGCAATAAGAGAGTTATTTGAAGAAACTAGAATCAAAATTACCAAATTAGAACAACTTAAAGCATTTGGAAAACCATTAAGAGATCCAAGAAATCATGTTGTATCAATTGCTTTTCTTGGTTTTGTAAAAAATAATATTGAGGCAATTGCAAATGATGACGCCAAAGATGCAAAGTGGTTTTCAACAAATAAATTGCCAATAGTAGCTTTTGACCACGATGAAATCATTAATTTTGCTCTATCAAAAACTAAATAAGCATGAGATTTCATACTAGAAAATGGGTTAAACCAGAAGATTTAAACCCAAACAGCACTTTGTTTGGAGGAAGATTACTGGCATGGATTGATGAAGAAATTGCTCTTTATTCGATAATTCAATTAGAAAGTCCAAGAATTGTTACTAAACACATGTCGGAAATAAATTTTAGAAGTTCGGCAAAGCAAGGTGATATTATTGAAATAGGTATTGATGTTATAAAATTTGGAAACACATCGTTAACATTAATGTGCGAAGTTAGAAACATGATGACCAAAGAAACAATTATAACAATTGATACAATTACAATGGTGAGTTTAGGTTTAGACGGAAAACCTCAAGCACATGGTAAAACTAAAATTGAATATGTAGAAGATAGATTAAAAAAATAATTAGTATTCTAAACTATTTTTATCTGTTGGAAGTTCGTAAATTTCTAAATCAAAGAATGAAATAGAAGCAATAATATGGTCAAAAATGTCTGACATTACATATTCATATTCTTCAAATCTTTGATCTTTTGTAAACGCATAAATTTCTAATGGAATACCATGTGAAGTTGGTTGCAATTGACGACAAAGCAATATCATGTTTTTATTTATTCCAGGATAATTCTCTAAATATTTTGTAATATATTTTCTAAACAATCCAAAATTTGTCATGTTTCTTCCATTGATAGCCAGTGACTTATCAATATTATAAGTTTTATTATAATTATTAATTTCAGTTTGTTTCTTGTCAATATATTCTGAAACCAATTGAATTTCTTTCATTTTTAATAATTCAGCATCGTTTAAAAATTTAATACTTTTGGCTTTAATAAGAAGATGTCTTTTAATTCTTCTTCCGTCAGAATTTAACATTCCGCGCCAGTTTCTAAAAGAATCAGATATTAAACTATAGGTTGGAATTGTAGTTGTAGTATTGTCGAAATTTCTAACTTTTACAGTTGCTAGATTAATTTCGATTACATCACCATCTGCACCATATTTATCAAATGTTATCCAATCACCAATTCTAACCATATCATTTAGCGAAACTTGAACACTTGCAACAAAACCAAGAATGGTATCCCTAAAAATCAATATTATTACTGCCGAAATTGCTCCTAGAGTTCCTAGTAAAGTTCCTTTATCAATATCAAATATTTTAGAAATAATCACTCCAACACCAAATATCCAAAGAACAATCATAATTACTTGAATATAACTGTCTATTGGCTTGTCGCTATATTTAGGTTGTTCTTTTAAATAATCTCTAATGGCTTTCAAGATGCTTCTTACTATCCAAAGCGAAAGCAAAATGATATAAACACCAACCATTTTTCCAAAAACAGATTCCCAATAAACATAACTTTCTAATATTACTGGAACTGATTTATATATAAAAAGAAACGGAATTAAATGAGCAATATATTTGGCAGTTTGATTGGAAACCAATAAATCATCAAAATTTGTTTTGGTTTTTTTAGCTACAATTGCCATAATAGTAACCAATATCAATCTAAAAACAACATATATGAAATATGCTAAAAAACACAAAATTATTATATTGAAAACTAAGCTTATGTATGAAGAAAGTGTTTCTCCAAAATTCAATTTTCGAAGCAATGGATAAAGCCATCCAAATGTTTTTTCTAATAAATTATGCATTTCTCAAATATTTTTTTTCAATATAAAAGGTGCCAAATGGAGGAATTGATGCCAAACAAATTATTAAATATTTTTTAAAATCCCATTTTTCATTAAATTTCAAAAAAGTTGCTGTTATAATGTAAAATGTAAATAATATTCCATGAGCCATACCTATATGTTTTACAAATATTGGATTGTCAAAAATATATTTCATTGGCATGGCAAAGAAAAATAGTAGTATTGCAGAAACTCCTTCAACCAAAGCCAACTTCTTAAAAAAATCTAACATAAAATTTCATTTTTTTATTTAAAACGCAAAATTAAGTAATAACATTAACATTAAAACTACAAAGAGGATTACTTTTGTTTTTAATTTGAATTATTTTCAGATTCTATACCCAAATTTTGAAATATGAGTAAAAGAGATTTAAAAAAGTTTGTATCCGAGTTAAATAAAACACAATTGGAAGAACAATTGGTTGAATTGTATGACAAGTTTAAAGATGTAAAAGTTTATTATGACTTTGTTTTTAATCCAAATGAAAGAAATTTAGTAAAAGAAGCTAAACTCAAAATTTCTAATGAATATTATCCAATTCGTGGTAAAAAACCAAAAATGCGTCGTTCTATTGCTCAAAAATTCATAAAACACTTTATTTCACTTGGTGTTGATTCGTTTATTATTGCAGATTTAATGCTTTATAATATTGAAATTGCTCAATTACTCTCATCAGAAAAAGAAATTAAACAAGAACTTTTTTATAAAAGTATGCTCAACTCATTTGAACAAGCAATAAGTTTTATGATTGAAAAAGGTATTCTTGAAGATTTTAAAAGTAGAGTAGTGGCAATCAAAAACCAATCTATAAAACTGAATTGGAATAATAGATATCAATTCAATGCAATTGTTGAGCGATTTGATTATTAAATTTTATAGAAAATATTAAAAACATAGCGATGAAACTCTTTTTTAGGTGTAGTTTTGCAAAATTGTAAAATTGTCATGTCAAAAAAAGATATTCTTGCCGAAATAGAAGAAAAGAAGGAACTTTATGGTTACCAGAAAGGCGATATTGACAAAATTTTTGAACGTCTAGACAACGCACCTCACAACTATCATTTATTATATCAATTGCCAACTGGTGGCGGAAAAACAGTGATTTTTTCAGAAATAACTAGACGATATTTAGAACAACATAATAAAAAAGTTGTTGTATTAACACATCGAATTGAACTTTGTAAGCAAACTTCTAAAATGCTAAAAGCGTTTGATGTAAAAAATAAAGTTATAAATAGTGCTATAAAAGAATTGCCAGATCAAGAAGAATATTCCTGTTTTGTTGCAATGGTTGAAACTCTAAAAAACAGATTAAACGACGAAAAATTAGAAATACAAGATGTTGGTTTAGTGATAATTGACGAAGCTCACTTCAACTCATTTAGAAAGTTGCTTAGTGCGTTTAATAATGCTTTTATTCTTGGAGTTACTGCTACACCATTGAGTTCTAATATTAAGTTACCAATGTATGAAAACTATAGTGAGTTGATAGTTGGCGATACAATTCAAAATCTTATTGATAAAGGATTTCTTGCCAAAGCAATTACCTATAGTTATGATGTTGGTTTAACATCATTAAAAGTTGGTATTAATGGCGATTATACAGTAAAATCGTCAGATGATTTGTACAGTAATATGGTAATGCAAGAAAAATTATTGCATTCCTATACCGAAAAATCACTCGGAAAAAAAACCTTGATTTTTAATAACGGAATCAATACATCATTGCACGTTTATGAAAGTTTTCGTCATGCTGGATATAATATTCGCCATCTCGATAATACAACAACTACAGAAGATCGAAAAGATATTTTGACTTGGTTCAAGAAAACACCAGATGCAATTTTAACATCTGTTGGAATTTTAACCACAGGATTTGATGAACCAACAGTAGAAACTATAATATTAAATCGTGCAACAAAGTCATTAACTTTATATTTTCAAATGATTGGTCGTGGTTCTCGAAAACTTCCACACAAAGATGATTTTAATGTTATAGATTTAGGAAACAATGCTTTACGATTTGGTTTATGGAATAATCCGGTCGATTGGCAACACATTTTTAAATCACCAGAATATTATTTAGAAAGTCTTCGTGAAGATGCTGATATAGAAAGTAACTTTAAATATCTAATGCCAGAGGAATTGCGAAAAAAGTTTGCTAAATCAATTGATATTTCAATGGATGTTCATGAAGAATTTAAATTTACTGTAAAAAACAATTTAAAAGCAAAAACTATTCTTGAAAAATCTTTAGAACAACATGCAATAATGTGTGTTGAAAATACCGAAGATTTATCTGATGCTAGAAAATTATCCAAAGAATTAAAAGATGATATTGAATATAGAATTCGTCAATATTGTATCTGTCTTGGCAACGTTACTAAAAATTATCGTTCCTGGTTAATTGAAGATTACACTTTGAAACTTACAATTGCTATAGGACGAATATATCGTATAAAGATAATGTCAGAGCTCTAAAACACCGAAATTATAGGATTATTGATTGTTATATATTTGAACTATAATTTATATTATGTAAAATAGAATTAATCTAAAATATTATATAATAATATGAATTTAAACTAAAACCTATTTTAAACATACTACTCTATTAAATATTGCGACTAAAAAAATACTATAAGATTGTTGTAAATAACTAATTTAAATCTTTATTCATTTTATTTATTGGATTTCAAAATATTTTATATATTTATATAAAAACATCAATAAACTATGAGTAATGCTATTTCACAACGTGTAGCTGATTTTCTTAAAGAATATCAACCTTTTAATTACTTGTCTTATGACGATTTAATTAAAATTGCTACTACAATTCGTGTAATAAATTTAGAAAAGCACAAATCTTTGTTTCAAATAAATGATACGCTTCATGATTGTTTTTATGTTGTTGCATCTGGCGTAATACATTTAACTGTAATTTCTGATGCCGAAGAAACATTATTGAATAAATGTTATGCTGGTGATATATTTGGTTTGCGTCCATTTTTTGCTAAAAACAATTATCAAATGACTGCCAAAGCTCGTGAAGAAAGCATTATATATGCCATTCCAATTGCAACTTTTAAACCATTTGTAACTCAAAACACCGAAATTTTAAACTTTTTATTAGAAAGTTTTGCTGTAAATACCAAAAACAGTTTAGACAGCAAAAACAATGTATTAATTTCAGATAATGTTGGATATACTGACAATCAATCTGATATGCAATATTTTCAATCTTTAAGCTATAATAAAGTACCTCTAAAAATTTCTTCAGACACAATTATTAAAGAAGCAGCTCAATTAGTCACCGATAATATGAGTGATAGTTTATTGATTATCGAACAAGGTTATCCTATAGGAATTGTTACCGATAAAGATTTTAGATCTAAGGTTGCAACTGGTCGTTTTTCATCTTCCAATACAATTGATAAAATAATGGCTTCGCCTGTAGTTACTGTAACAGAAAATATTTCTGTTGCTGAGGCACAGCTGGTTATGTTAAAACATGGCCTTACTCATCTTTGTGTCACTCAAGATGGTACAGATAAATCTGAAGTAAAAGGAATAATTTCTGAGCATGATTTGGTTGTAGCACAAGCAAACAATCCTGGAATTTTGCTCAAAGAAATAAAACGTTCACAATCAGCCAAAGAATTAAAACTTGTACGTGATAAATTAACCGATATTATACAATCTTCATTAAATAAAAATATTCCGCTTACACATATTTATAGTATTGCTGGCGAAATTACTCTTGCTATAATAAAAAGAGCAATTGAACAAGCTATTTTAGATTTAGGTTCACCTCCAGCCCGATTTGCATGGTTAAGCATTGGAAGTCAAGGCAGAAAAGAACAACTTTTGCTTACAGATCAAGATAGTATATTGGTTTTTGAAGATGTTTCTGCAGAAAAATATCGTGATGTAAAAGATTATTTTATAAAATTAGCAAAAAAAGCAATAGCAACTTTAGAAAAAGTTGGTTATTATTATTGTCCACAAAACCATATGGCTAGCAATATGTTGTGGTGTAAGTCATTGACTGACTGGACAAAACAATACAACAGTTGGATGAATACTCCAGGAGAAAATTCTAACGAAATTAGTAGTGTTTTCTTTGATTATGAATTAGCTTTTGGAGAACAAAAAATAGAAGATGCTATTACTGAAACAATTTTTAAAAATGCTAAAAATAATGTACTATTCTATGATTATTTGGGAAATGATGCACTTAAAAAACCAACTCCAATAAACTTTTTTAAGAAATTTAATCTTGAAGACGAAGGCGAACATAAAGGAAAATTTGATATTAAAACACGTTGTTTGATGCCATTAATTGATTCGGCAAGATTATTAGTTTTAAGTAATAATATTAAAGGAATTAATAGTACTTATTTAAGATTTAAGCAATTGGCGATTGTTGACCCTAAGTTTTCTGAAGTATATTTAAATTGTGCTGATGCTTTTTTAGTGCTTTCAAAATTTAGAACTTTAGAAGGTTTAAAAAATGATAATTCTGGACAATATATTAATTTAGAAGAATTGAACAAAGTTGATAAAGAAAAATTAAAAAATGCTCTTGCTCCAATGCGCGATTTAGAAGAATTGATAAAAGATAGATTTCAACTTACCCAATTTTCATAAATATGCTTGACTGGTTAAAAAATATAAATAAAGAATATCCTGAATTCTGGAAACAGTATTTATCAAGATTTGAAAAAAAATCTAATAGATATATAGCATTAAGTGTTGAAACCACTGGATTAAATCCGACTAAAGATGTTATTTTATCCTTTGGTGCAATTGCAATTATTAATGATACAATATTAATTAGTGATACTTTTGAAGTAGCAATTCCGCAATATAAATATTTGCATGATAACGGAATTACAAATGATTTTTTATTAGAAAGTAATCAGCCAAAATTAGCACAACCTGTTGCAATTGAAAGTTTTATAAATTATATAGAAAATGCTACACTTGTTGGACATCGTATAAACTTTGATGTAGAAATGATTAATGAAGTTTTAGAAAAACTAGAATGTGGAAGATTAAAAAACGAAGCCATCGATATTGAAGTTATGTATAAAAAACTGATGGATATAAACGATAAAAATTTTTCTCTTGATGAATTAAGTACTATTTTCAAAATGCCAATAACCGAAAGAATTTCTACAGCTGATGATGCTTTTACAATTGCTTTATTGTTTTTGAAATTAAAATCTAGATTAGGATTAAATTAAATTGAAATAATTCTTTCAAATCTTCCGTGATGTGTTATGGATATTGGTTTTGTAATAAAATTTATTTCATCCAAATAACTTGGAATTCCGTTATGTTTTATAATGTTTTTTGGTTTTGAAATAGATTTAATTTTATAAAAATCTTCAATATTACAAACAGCTTCAGAGTAAATATAATTATAATTTATTTGGGTTCTTGTATAATATTTTTTCTCTTTACAAATAATAATTCCATACTCATTTTTATTAAATATTGAATTTTCAAAACATTCAATCTGCAATGGATTAAACACTCGTTCATTTGTTAACCGATTATAAATTTTGTAAACTGCCTCTTTTCTACTCCATAATTCCCATACTGTAATTTCTTGATTTTTAGAGTTTTGAATAAGTTTTTTTTCTGAAACAGTAAATATTTTATCAAGATAACCTACTCTTTTCCAGTTACTTTGAATTTTTGCCAAAGCCAAATCTACTATATCATTTCCTATCATTATTTTTCGGATAATTTAGTTTCGATAATTTCTATTGCAGCTTTAATACTAATCATTTTTTCCATTGACAGATTATCAATATCAATATCAAATGCTTCTTCTGTATCTAATATAATATCGACTAAATTGGCAGAATTAATCTGCAAATCTTTTATAAAATCAGTATCTTCTGTAATGTTTTCAAACGCACTTTGATTATTTACAAATGGCTCCACAATTGTTTTTAGTTGATTGGTAATTGCTTCTCTTGTCATAATTTTTATTTTATTTTTCTTTATATTTTTTAAAGATAATACATCCATTAACATCACCAAATCCAAAACTAGCTTTGGCCACAATATTTAATTCTTTTTCTATCAGTTTTCTAGTAATTTTGCTTTGATCTATAATAGCTGTAATTTCTGGATTTAAATCTTCACAATTTATGTTTGGAAATATAAAATTATGATGTAATTGCAATACAGTAGCAACACTTTCAATACTTCCAGAAGCTGATAAACAATGACCAACCATTGATTTTAGAGAGTTTATTTCAGGAAAATCCATACCTTTTAAATTCAAAGCTTCACTCCAATTTTTAATCTCCAAACTATCCTTTGAAGTTGCAGTTAAATGTCCGTTAATAGTATCAATTTCATAAGCTTGAATACCAGCATTTTGCAAAGCATCAGTAATACATTTCTTAACCGCAATCGGATTTGGTGCCGTCATTGTTCCCAAACCTCGTTGTCCTCCAGAATTAACATTTCCACCAAGAATTTCACAATAAATTTTAGCATTTCTTGCCAATGCAGTTTCCAAATCTTCTATAACAAATGCACCGCTTCCACTTCCTGGAACAAAACCAGAAGCACTTGCACTCATTGGTCTTGAACCAGTTTCTGGCAAATTATTATGTTTAAAAGTGCAAACTTTCATTGCATCAAATCCACCCCAAATATAAGGTCCAGAATCAGAAGTACTTCCTGCCAAAATTCGTTTTGCTTTACCACATTGAATTCTGTCAAAAGCTAATAAAATACTTTCTGCGCCAGTTGTACAAGCAGAAGAATTTGTTGTAACTATATTTCCCAAACCTAATTTTCCGCCAAGATAAGCACTAACTCCGCTGTTCATAGTTTGTGCAACTGCTGTACTTCCTAATTTTCGGGTTTCAAAAGCATCAATTTTATAAATACTTTCTCTAAATTTTTCTATTCCAGATGTTCCAGTTCCAAAAATTGTTCCTGAATCCCAATCTGGATTTTCATTATTCTCAATTGATAATCCAGCATCTTTCCAGGCATCAATTCCTGCAATAACACCATATAAAATACCAGTTGAATTAAAATTTCTTAATTCTAATTCGGTAAAATAATTACGTTTTAATTCTTCTGAAATTTCTGGTGTTCCAGATATTTGACATGAAAATTGAAGCCGTTCTAATTCTGAATCGTGTTTTATTCCTGAAATTCCTTTTTTTATGGCATTTGTAAACGCGTCAAGTCCAACTCCATTTGGCGCTACAATTCCTAATCCTGTTATTACAACTCTTTTTTTCATTCAGTCATC
This sequence comes from Flavobacterium sp., assembly GCF_043773265.1. GTDB lineage: Bacteria > Bacteroidota > Bacteroidia > Flavobacteriales > Flavobacteriaceae > Flavobacterium. The sequence continues at coordinate 19,982 of NZ_JAYVFH010000112.1, forward strand.
GCGAGGCACGAAGCAATCTTTATAAATTGCTTCTATTTTAGTTTTAAAATATTTATTATAAACACTTTTGTATGGATTTAGATTATGTGATTTCTCCCAAAAGGTCGAAATGACAAAGTTTAGATTTAAATAATTATTCCTGCAATAGTTCCGCGGCACACTTCTACTCCATTGTTGTCAATCATTTTTATTTTGCATTTTAATTTTCCGAATCTAAAATACACTTTTTCCGAAATAACTAAAACTTTTTCATTAGGAAAAACTGGTTTTAAATACTCAACTTCTGACGATGTTAGTGCAATTTTGGTGTCTGAATTAATATTAGAATCCAATAGATAAATTCCTAAACAAACAACTCCAATTTGCGCCATAGTTTCAGTAAGAATAACACCTGGCGTAACAGGATTGTTAATAAAATGACCTTTATAAAAATCTAAATTTTCATTATAAGTATAACTTCCTTCTACTCCATTTTCTGAAACTGATATAATTTCATCTACGAAAAGAAACGGTTTTGAATAAGGTAATTTTGATATAATTTCTTCTTTTGTCATTTTATAAATTTCACACGAATTTATCTCATTGAATTTATATTAAATAGGTATTCGATGATTTTCAATTCACAAATTTTCACTAATTAATATGTTTATAATTACACGAATTATTATGTTTTATTTTATTTTATTTTGTTAGAATTTAGGCCGAATTAAAATTCAATTAATATTCGTTGTGCTGTAAAACCTGGACCAAAACTTAATAACAAACCTTTTTCTCCAGCTTTTGGTTTTTTATCCATAATACGTTCCAAAACATACAATACTGTTGCGCTTGACATATTTCCGTACAAGCGTAAAACTTCTTTTGTATCTTCAATATCTTGACCTGTTTGAAGAAATAAATCTTCTACAGTTTGTACAATTTTTTTTCCGCCAGGATGAAATATTAGATGTTTAATATCTTTTATAGTCAATCCGTTTTTTTCTAAAAATGGATGAATAAACAACGGAAAATGGTTGGCAATAGTCTCTGGAACTTCAATGTCTAAAACCATTTTCAATCCAGAATTGGTCATTTCAAATCCCATCATGTTTTCATTATCATAAAAATGATACATAGATTCATCTAGAATTTTTGGACCAATATCTTCTTCATAACATGATAATAAAACACAAGCCGAACCATCGCCAAATATAGCAGAACTAACAATATTTGTCATTGAAAAATCATTTAATTGAAATGTTGCTGTTGGACTTTCTACAGCAATTACTGCAGCTTTTTTATTAGGATTGGCTTGCAAGAAATTTTTGGCATAAATCATTCCAGAAATTCCAGCCACGCAACCCATTTCGGTTACAGGTAATCGAATTATATCTTGACGTAAACCCAATTTATTAATTAAATAAGCATCCAGCGAAGGAATCATAATTCCAGTACAACTTACAGTAATAATGAAATCTAAATCGGTTGGTTTCCAATTGGCTTTTTCTAATGCATTTTTCAATACTTTTTCGCCTAGTTTTATAACTTCTCTAACATATATATTATTTCTTTCTTCAAATGAAGTTTTGGTAAAAACGGCAATTGGATCCATTATTGAATAACGCTTGTCAACATTGGCACCTTCAAATATTTTCTTTACTTTTCTAACAAATCTATCGTCTTGACCTATCAACCAAGTATCAAGAAAAGGCATTATTTCGGCTGTTTCTCTAGAAAATTCTGGTAATTGCTTGGCAACTGTTATTATTTTTACGCTCATTGGTAATTGCGAGGTACGAAGCAATCTCGTACTTTTAATTTTATATATTTTTCTTAATTATCCATTGATATCTAAAAGCCCATTTCCATTGCAAAATATAGTTTTTAAATCCTAATTTTTCTGAAAATCCAATTAATTCTTGCTTTTTAAATCCTCTCAAAATAGAAATTAATCCATCTTCACGTGACATTTTATTCAAATTAAATACCGAACAAACTACTTGAAATAATCGGTAAGCAACTTTGCATCTATGTAAATCATTAATAACAATTCCGGTGGTAACTGTGTTATAAATTTTCTTCACTAATTTTAAAATTTCTTCATCTCTAAAATGATGTATCGTTAAGGTACACAGTACAATATCATATTTTAATTCTGTAAATTTTTTATAAAAAACATCTTCACAATAATAACTAATATTTGGATAGTGATTGGATAGTTTTTTTGCGTGATTTATTGTAAAAGCATTGGCATCAATTCCAATAAATTTAAAATTAAAATCATTTTCTTCTCCAAAATCGGCAATGTATCTTAGCATATCTCCGTTTCCACAGCCAATATCTACAATAACATATTCTTTACTTTTATCTAAATCTTTAATTAGAATTTTCAAACCATTTAAAGTTAATTTGTTTCCACCTAAAAGCTGATTGATTTTAGCAATTTTATCTAATGCATCTTGCAATTCAATTCCTTCTAATGTAAAATCATCCATTAGTTCTGGATTATTCGTTCTATATGTTGTATCTATTTCCATTTATATAGGTTTTCCATGTGTTTTATTGATAATAAATGGTAATAAAAAAGGAAAAATCACTAGTATATTCATAATGATTTGTGATAATTTTTCGTGTTGCAATAATTTTCCTAATCGCATTCCTGTTGTTATTCTTTTCTTGAAATTATAATTCCAATTTTTAATAAAATTTTGTTCCATTTGATTTCTATCAATCTTATTTTCAAAATAATCAATTGCACTTTCACTGGCCAATTTAGCACTGTGAATTGCCATTGCCATTCCGTTACCGCACAAAGGATGAATTAATCCTGCAGTATCACCAATCATTAAAATATGATTTTCAACACATTTTTTTTTATCAAAAGATATCTGACTTATCGTTAATGGTTTTTCAAATTCTAAAGTTGCATTTTCAAAAATTTTCTTCAAATTTGGATTTTTGCAAACTATTTTATCTTGATATTCTTCAATACTTTTATATTTTTTGAAAGTTTCATAATTAGCTAAATAACAAATATTTACTAAATTATTTTCTACTTTAGAAACACCACAATATCCACCTTCAAAATGATGCAAACCAACTAAATCATTTGGAAAATCTAAACTATAATGAGATTTTACACCAAGCCAATGTGATTGTTTTTGAATAAAATTACGTTTAAATTTTATATCTAAATTTGATCTTTTGCCAAAAGCACCAAGTACTATTTTAGAATAATTATAACTTTCATTGGTTGAAACCGTGAATTTATCATCTAAAAAAGTAATATCAGAAACGGTTTCTTGAACAACTTTACATCCCAATTTTTTAGCTTCATTATACAAATAATTGTCTAATTGATAACGACTTACACCAAATCCGCCCAAAGGTAAAGTTGTATTTATGGTTTTTCCAGAAACTAATGAAAAAGATAATTTGTCTATTTTTTTTGGAGATAATGATTCTATATCAAGTTTTAATGATTTTATATAAGGTAAAACTTCGTTAGAAATATATTCGCCACAAACTTTATGTTTTGGATATTCATTTTTTTCAATAACCAAAACTTCATAATTATTTTTTCTAAGATGAATTGCAGCAATTAAGCCAGCCAATCCGCCACCAATGATAATTATATAGTTATCTTTCATAATTTGTAAATTTAATAATTTAGTTTAAAGTAAATCTTGTATAATTATGATTAATTATTATATAATTTTTGGATAAAAAAATTAAAAGATTAAATTTGTAAGAACAATGTTTAATATGAAAGTAAAGAAATTACTATTATTTATTCCTATTATCACGCTAATAATTTATTTCTGCGCAGGAATTTTTTATAATCCAGTTAATGTAATTTATTTTAAACCATTAATAATACCAAGTTTTATGGTTTATGCTATGGCAAATAACTTTAAGAAACTTACAGTAAATTATTCTTTGTTCGTAATTTTCTTTTATATTAATGAAGTATTACTTTTATTTTGGAATGATTCATTAATATTGTATAGAATTACAATGATAACTTCATTTTTTTGCTACTTATCATTAATATATTTAGGATATAAAACAATTAAAAACAATAATCTTTACACTTTTCCCAAAGGATTTACATTATTTATATTATCACTAAATTGTATTTTTTTAGCAGCAATTTTATATGTTTTAATTTCTACAATTGGTGATGCTTATCTTAATATTATTCTAATTTTTAATGCAATTGCGGCGGTTATACTGGGAGTTACAGCAGTTTTATATTTGGGAAGGTTTATAGATAGAAAATCGTATTATTACTTTTTTGGAGCTTTTGCATTAATATTTAATGATGTGTTTGCAGCTGTAGTAACTTATTTCATTGATAATGTTTTGTTAAACACAATGGATAGGTTATTTCATTTCACATCTTTTGTTTTAATTTATCTTTTTATTATAAAAGATAAAAAAAAGGTTGAAAATCATTTAATAGAAATTCAACCTTAATAAGTTTATACTTTATTGTTCTTAATCTCCTCCACAATTTCAGGATTTAACAAAGTTGAAGTATCACCAAAATTACTAAAATCACCTTCTGCAATTTTCCTTAAAATACGTCTCATAATTTTTCCAGAACGTGTTTTAGGCAATCCAGATACAAATTGAATTTTATCTAGTTTAGCAATTGGTCCAATTTGGTCAGAAATTAATTGATTTATTTCTTTTGATAAATTATCATGATTTCTGCTTTCACCAGTTTCTTTAAGAATTACAAATCCATACAATGCGTTTCCTTTAATATCATGCGGAAATCCTACAATAGCACTTTCTGCAACTGCTGGATGTTCGTTTATAGAATTTTCGATTGGCGCAGTTCCAAGATTATGTCCAGAAACAATAATTACATCATCTACTCGACCTGTAATTTTGTAATAACCAACTTCATCGCGCAAAGCACCATCGCCAGTAAAATATTTTCCTGGAAAAGCTGTGAAATAAGTTTCTTTAAATCGGTCGTGATCATTCCAAATAGTTCTTGCCATTGCTGGCCAAGGAAATTTAATGCACAAACTTCCAACTACTTGATTTCCTTCTATTTCATTTCTCAATTCATCCATTAAAACAGGTTGAATTCCGGGTAACGGCAAAGTTGCATAGGAAGGTTTTGTTGGTGTTACAAACGGAAGTGGTGAAATCATTATGCAACCAGTTTCTGTTTGCCACCAAGTATCAACTAACGGACAGCGTTTTCCTCCAACATGATCGTTGTACCAATGCCAAGCTTCTTCATTTATTGGTTCACCAACAGATCCAATGACTTTTAATGATTTCATTGGAAATTTTTGAACATAATCGATGCTTTCTTTTGCTAAAGCACGAATTGCAGTTGGAGCAGTGTAAAACTGGTTTACTTTATGTTTTTCTATAATTTCCCAAAAACGAGAAAAATCTGGATAAGATGGAACGCCTTCAAAAATAACTGTTGTTGCACCATTCAATAATGGTCCGTAAAGAATATATGAATGTCCAGTAATCCAACCAATATCTGCAGTACACCAATGAATATCGTTTTCAATGTAGTTAAAAACATTTTTAAAAGTATAAGCAGTTTGCACCATATAACCAGCAGTTGTGTGCAACATTCCTTTAGGTTTTCCAGTTGAACCCGAAGTATATAGTATAAACAATGGATCTTCTGCATCCATAATTTCGGCAACGTTATTTGAAATTGCTTCATCTAAAAGTGGTTGCAACCAAATGTCTCTTCCATCTTTCATTTTTACCTTAGTATTGGTTCTTTTGGCTACCAAAACTTTTTCTACGCAAGGGCATTTTTCTAATGCTTCGTCGATAATTCCTTTTAAATCGATTGTTTTATTTCCGCGAAAACCACCGTCTGAAGTAATGACCATTTTACATTCAGAATCATTAATTCGAGTTGCAACTGCAGAAGCCGAGAATCCAGCAAAAACTACCGAATGTACAGCTCCAATTCTCGCACAAGCCAAAACAGAAACTGCCAATTCTGGAATCATTGGAAGATAAATACAAACTCTATCTCCTTTTTTTATGCCTTGCTCACGAAGTACATTTGCCATTTTGGCTACTCTTTCATACAATTCGTTATAAGTAATATGAAGTGCTTTTTCGTTTGGATTATTGGGTTCAAAAATGATAGCCGTTTTGTCACCACGACGCGCTAAATGACGGTCAATACAATTTTTTGTGATATTAACTTTTGCATTTTTAAACCATTCAAATTTAGCTTCTTGCATATCAAACTCAACAACTTTATCCCATTTTTGGTACCATGTAAAGTTTTCATCGGCTATTTTATCCCAAAATTTTCTCGGCTCACGAACTGATTTCTTATACATTTTGAAATAATTTTCTAAATTTTCTATTTTATAATAACTCATTCTAAATCTTTTTTATCTAATTGTTCTAATATGTAAATGTAAGTATTCTATTAATTTGAAAAATAAATATCTTGCTAAATTGATATAGCTAGGTTTATTTAAAAGAACCTATTTTATAATCTGCAAAAGCCAATTTAACTTCGTCAATAATGGTTTCATCATCTAAAGTTGAAGGAATTTGAAAATCATCACCATCGACAATACTTCTTAATAATTTTCTTAAAATTTTGCCCGAACGAGTTTTGGGCAATCTATCAACAATAATGACATTTCTTAATGATGATACTGCACCAATTTGTTCACGAACCAATTTAACAATTTCGTGTTCCAATTGAAAACTTTCTATTTCGTTTGTTAATTTTATAACAACTAATGCCAAAGGAATTTGACCTTTTAATTCATCATTAATTCCAATAACGGCGCATTCTACAACTGCTTGATGCGATGCTACAATTTCTTCCATTTCGGCAGTTGAAAGTCTGTGTCCGGCAACATTTATAACATCATCAACTCTTCCAGTTATGAAAATATAGTCGTCTTCGTCTTTATATCCGCCATCGCCAGAAAAATAATACCCTGGAAATTTATTCAAATAACCCATTTTAAATCGGTGGTTGTCATTCCATAAATTCAATAATGTTCCTGGTGGCAATGGCAATTTTATAACTACAAAACCTTCTTGATTTGTTCCAAGTTCTTGTCCGTTTTCATTAAAAATTTTAATATCGTAGCCAGAAACTGCTTTTCCAGTCGAACCAGGTTTTATTGGCAAATATTCTACGCCCATCATATTAGAAATCATTGGCCAACCCGATTCTGTTTGCCACCAATGATCGATTACTGGAATCGGAATGTGTTCTCGATACCAGTCGAATGTTGCAACATCGCATCGTTCTCCTGCTAAAAACTGAGTTTTTAACGAACTTAAATCATATTTTTTAATGAAATCTCCATTTGGATCTTCTTTTTTTATGGCTCTAATTGCTGTTGGAGCAGTAAACATTGCACTGACTTTGTGTTCAGAAATTATTCTCCAAAACGTGCTAGAATCTGGCGTTTTTATTGGTTTTCCTTCAAATATAATGGTTGTATTTCTATTTATTAATGGGCCATAAACTATAAAACTATGACCAACAACCCAACCAACATCTGATGCTGCCCAAAAAACTTCATCTGGTTTAACACCATAAATATAGTTCATCGAAAATTTAAGTGCCGTAGCATAACCTCCTGTATCTCTGACAATTCCTTTAGGTTTTCCTGTTGTTCCAGATGTGTATAAAATGTAAAGCGGATGTGTTGCATTTACAGGAACACACGCAGCTTCTTCAGAACCATAAACCAGAGCATCATAATCGACATCGTATTTTTTGAATGGAATTCTTGCTCCTAATTTTCTATTGAAAACAATAACTTTTTTTGGTTTATGTGATGATAATTCTATAGCTTCATCAATCAATGGTTTATAAGCTATTAATCTATCTACTTCTATTCCTGATGAAGCAGTAATAATACCTCTTGGTTTACAATCATCTATTCTAATAGCTAATTCATGTGGTGCAAAACCTCCGAAAACTACAGAATGTGTCACACCAATTCTAGCACAAGCCAACATAGCAAATGCAGCTTGCGGAATCATTGGCATATATATTACCGCTGTATCTCCTTTTTTGAATCCCAAAGAAGTTAAACCTCCAGCAAGTTTTGCAACTTCTCTTTTTACTTCGTTGTAAGTATATTTTTTTACGGTTTGCGTAACTGGTGAATCATATATTATTGCACTATTTTCTCCAAAACCGTCTTCAATATGTATGTCAATTGCAAGGTAACAAATGTTCAACTCGCCATCTTCAAACCATAATGGATAATCATTTTGATCTTTAGAAAGAATAATTTTTGGTTTTTTGAACCATTCAATTTCAATAGACTGTTCTTTCCAAAATTCTTCTGGAAAATCAATACTTTTTTGATAGAAATTAGAATATTTCATTAGTTCTTTTTGTTTTAATTTGCAACAAGTTGGTTTACTTGTTCGACTACTTTTTTAATTGAAAATGGTTTTGTTAAATAAACATCTGCACCAAGCGATAAACCTTTTTCTATATCGCTTTCTTTGTTTTTAGCCGATAGAAAAATTACTTTGCAATGGTTTAGTTTTTCAGTTTTTTTGATTTGTTCTAAAGTTTCAAATCCATCAACTGATGGCATCATCACGTCTAAAATTATTACATCAGGCAACTGCGTTTTTAAAATTTCTAATGCTTCCAATCCATCTCGTGCTATGAAAACTTCGAAATTATTTTTCTTGAAAGTATATTCTAACGTCATTACAATATTAGGTTCGTCGTCTACAATTAAAATTTTTTTCATATTTTTAAAAGTTATTTTTTTGGTAATGTAAAAGTAATGCAAGCACCACCATTTTTTGCATTTGAAGCCCAAATTTTTCCTTTGTGATGTTCAATAATTTGTTTACAAATAGCTAATCCTAAACCGCTTCCAATTGGTTTTTTGAAATTCTGATTAGTCGATTGATAGAATTTGTCAAACACTACATCCAAATCATTTTTGTTAATTCCTTTTCCGTTATCAGAAACTTGAATTTCTATAATATTAACTTTTTCTGATGCTGTAATTGTGATTAATCCGTTGTTTTCTGGACAGAATTTAATAGAATTTGAAACTAAATTGGTAATGACCTGAAAAATTCTATCTTCATCATAAACTGCTGTTAATGAAGATTTACCTTCAACATAAATTGTTATATTTTTATTATTTATCAAATGTTGTAATGGTTCAATTACTTTTTCAATCGTTTCAATAATGTTATAAACGGCAACATTTATTTTTTGTTTTCCTGTTTCAAATTTTTCTAAATCTAGAATTTTATCAATCAATCGGTTTAATCTATCCGATTCTGAAATTATACTTTGCAGAAATTGCTTTTTTAAATCTTCTGGAATGTCATCATCGTCGTGCAAAATTTCGCTAGCGGCACGAATGGCAGTAATTGGCGTTCGCAATTCGTGTGTTACAGTATCTAAAAATTCGTCTTTTTGCTTGTCTTTTTCTAATAATGATTCGTTTGCGTTTTGCAGTTTGGCTGAAATTACTTTTAATTCATTAGATGTTTCAGTCAGTTTTTTATTGGTAATTATATTTTCTTTGGATTCTTCAAGTATTTTTAAAACTTCGGGTAACGAGATTTTTTCTTCTTTTGCAACACTGGAAATCAATATTCTGGCAGAAGCCGTTCCAATATGTCCTGTCAATAAGTTTTCAGAAAATTTGATTAATCGGGCATCTGCTAATGCTTCGTTTTTATCGATACTGTATTTTAAATTGAAAATATTCATGGCTCGTTTGGTTCGTTCTTCGCCTAGAAAACGAATTAAAACTTTCTCAATATCAGATCGATATGCTGTGCCTTTCCATACAAATGCATTTTCGTGATTTGTAATGTATTTATTGATGTCAACAAACATTTCGGCATAATTCCGTTCGCGATAATTTCCTTTAAAACTAACAGAAACAGAAATATAAGTCATGATATTAAAAAGTAAACTCCAAAAAAGTGCGTGCGGAACAGGATCTAAATAATCTAATCCGAATAATTGAAATGGTTTTAGCAATTGAATATCTAGAAATCCATTTAAAATAAAAGTACTGTTTATGTTAGTAATACCAATCATATAAGGAATTAATAACGTATAAATGCAAATAAAAAATCCGATAATAATGCTATAAATTGAACCAAGTCTTGAACCTCTGCGCCAAAATAATGCTCCGAAAAATGCTGGTGCCAACTGTGCAATTATTACAAAAGCAATCATTCCGATAGAAACCAAGTTGTAATCTAATCCGAAAAAACGGTACATAAAATACGACAGTATAATCAACAAAAAAATTCCAATTTTTCTACTGTTAATAATTGTTTTGTTGCTGATTGTTTGGTCTTCGCTTTTTAATCTTCCTAGTAAATTGTAGGGAATTAAAATATTATTTGTAATCATTGTCGAAAGTCCAATACTAGAAACAATTATCATTGAAATTGCAGCCGAAAATCCACCAAGAAAAACTAGAACTGTCATTGTTTTATTGTCAAAAAGTTGCGGAATTAATAAAGAATAAACATCAGAATTGACTTCTTTTCCTTCAAATAAAATATTTCCACCCCAAGCAATTGGATACACAAAAAGATTAAAAATCAATAAATAAAGTGGAAATAACCAAATGGCAGTATTGATGTGACTTTCTCTATTGTTCTCAATTACAGAAACTTGAAATTGTCTTGGCAATAAAAAGATAGCAAACATTGATAAAACACAAAGCAAAAACCAATTGATGGCTTGTGGCAATCCACCAATGGTATTTTTTTCTTGAAAATGTTCTAATAATGATGCTTTTTGGTAAATATCATCGAAACCATCAAAAACAAAAAAAGTAATGTAAACACCTACTGTTACAAAGAAAACCAGTTTCAAAACACTTTCCATTGCAACTGCTGTTACAATTCCTTTTCTTTTTTCGGATGCATCTACATATCTTGTTCCATAATAGGATGCAAATAATGCCAAAGCGATTGCAACATATGTTGTTGTGTCGTCAAAAATGTAATTACTCATTTTTGTTTTTGTCACCACATGAAAAGTTTCGGCAATAGCTTTAAGTTGTAATGCAATGTAAGGTAAAATTCCGGTAAGACAGATTAGGGTTACAATTGCACCTAGAAAACGACTGTTTCCGTAACGAAGCGAAATAAAATCGGCTATACTAGAAATTTTGTTTACACTAGAAATTCGGATAATTTTCTTTAGAATTAATATCCACGAAGGTGCAATAATTATTGGTCCTAAATAAATTGGTAAATAACTTAATCCGCTATCGGCAGCAACGCCAACACTTCCATAATACGTCCAAGCTGTGCAATAAACCGCTAGTGATAACGAGTAAACATAAGGATTATTCGTCCATTTGTTGTTCTCCTTTTTTTCTGCCCAATGTGCAATAAAAAAAAGTGCTGCCAAATAGATGGAAAGAATTATTAAAAGTGAAATGCTACTCATTATATCGTTTTACAATTAATAATGATACTAAAATGGAAAAAAACCAAATTGAGAAAAAATAAATATAAATAACTGGAAAACCAAACAGATTTTTAGACGAATCGAACAACAAAAGTATTGGCAAATTCAATCCTATCAATAAGAGTATCGATAAAATTACTAATTTTTGTTGGTGTCTTTTTTTCATATTTTTTTATATTTCTTTGATTTCCTCAATCTGTGTTGCTTTTATTTTTATTACACAGATTTTAGAAATTGGAATAATTTAAATAATTTAAATAATTTCTCTGATTTTTCATATTTTTCAGATTTCTTTGATTTCTTTGATTTCTTTGATTTCCTCAATCTGTGTTGCTTTTATTTTTATAACACAGATTTTAGAAATTGGAATAATTTAAATAATTTCTCTGATTTCATTAACTTATTAAATTAAAAAAAACTAAAAGCCCTTATGAAAATAAGAGCTAATAGTTTTAATAAAATTTATTTTTAATCTTTATATTCATCTTTAATGGCAAAATACCCAAAAGTGAATAATCCTGTAACAATTAATGGCATTAGTACGAAAAATATAATGATTCCGAACACCAAATCGTCTTGTTTACCCGAAGTTAATTTTCCTCCAAATATACTTATGCAATAATATCCTGTTGCCAAGGCTAAAAGCATCCAAACTATTCCTAATATTTTTTTAATTGAATTCATAATTTATATATTTTAGTCGTGAAGAGTATTATTTTTTCTGTTGATGTAAATCATTCCGATAACGAAACAAACGCCTGCAATGACAATAGGATACCACAAACCTTCGAGATAAAACTCAGGATTTAATGGCGTTGGTCCAGTGCCTTTTGCTGTTGTAACAAAATAGGTCGAAATTGCAGGAAGTAATCCACCAAAGATACCATTTCCTACGTGATAAGGCAACGACATTGACGTATATCTAATTTTTACTGGAAACATTTCAACTAAGAAAGCCGC
>NZ_JAYVFH010000113.1:0-22120 GCF_043773265.1 Flavobacterium sp.
TTTTAATGCAATGTCTTTTGATTTTTATCCCAAATTAACCTCAATTTGTTATGATAATAGTAAAGTAAAAAAGTTGGTTAATTATCAAATTGAAATAGCACTAATTCTTGTTACTCCAGCAATAATATTCTTATATATAGCTGCTCCTTTTTTAATAAAATTGTTATATTCTAAAGAGTTTATTAGTTCATTTTTAATATTAAAAATCGCCTTGTTTTCAGTAATTTTAAAAGCAATTATTTTTCCATTGGGATATGTTATTTTAGTAAAAGGTGATAAAAAATTATTTTTTAAACAAGCGTTAATAAGCGATTTGTTAAACCTAATTTTTTCAATAATTTTATATAAATATTTTGGGTTAACTGGATTAGGAATTGCTTATTTTTTAAATTACTTAATTTATGGAATTTATATTTATCAAATTATTAATAAAGAATATGAATTCAGTTTTTCTATAGAATGTAAAAAATTAATAACTTTAAATATAGGAATTGGAAGCTTAGCTGTACTATTTATTTATGGTTTTGATGGAATTTATTTGTACATTTTGATTTCTATTTTGTTTTTGATTTCTATTTTGTACTCTTATTTAGAGTTAAATAAACGAATTGACATTAAAGGTTTTATTGTTAATACAATAAATAAAAAATCAAAATAATTTATAGCTATTTATGATCCAAAACATAAAAAATAATATTAAAATTATTTTCAATTATTTGATACAAAATCCCATTAGAAATTTAATTCTTTTTGGAATATTATTTAGAACTTTCTTTTTTCTAATTTTTTATACATCAGTTAGTATTTATACTGATACAGAAGGTTATGTAGAATTATCACAACTCATTTCATCTTTCAACTTAATGGGTTATCATGGTTTACGAACTGTTGGTTATCCATTGGTAATTTCACTTTTTAATCAAAATTTATATTTGGTTGTTTTATTTCAATTTATATTAGGAATTGCAACATCAATTATATGGTATAAAACAATTTTAAATTTAAAATATTCTATAAAAAGCAGTTTTATAATTACACTTTTCTTGTCAAGCTTTTTAAGCGTTTTCTTTTTTGAAACTTCTATTTTAGTCGAAGCATTAGTTTTATTTATGGTTTCAATAATGTTTTATCTAATCTCTAATAAAATTTTAGACAATTTAAATATTAAAAATCTTATTGGCTTGAGTACTTTTTTTGCTTTTTTAATAATGATTAAACCATTTTATGCCTTTCTTCCTTTTTTAATTTTGTTGTTTGTTTTTTTTAAGAATCCATGTTGGAAAACAATTTTATCTAAAAATTTGATTATTTTAATCTTACCATTATTTGCTTATTATGGTTGGTGTTATTTTAATAAAATCAATACAGGTTATTTTGCTCCAACGTCTTATTATGGATTAACAAATGCTCAAAATTGTGTCTATTTTGCCGAAAAAGCACCGAAAGAGTTTGATTGGATTTCTAAACCTTATGTAAAATATAGAGAACAATCTATTAAAGAAAACAGAGATGTAGCAATGACAATTTGGTTCACTATTGGTCAAGGTGCATTTGACAAATACAATTTAACTTTTGAAGAATTATCTTTCGAATTAGGGAAATTTGCAAAAGCAACTATAATAAAAAATCCTGTTGATTATTTAAAACAAGTAGTTTGTCGTTCATGGTATGACTTTTGGCGAACAACTTTAATATTAAATGAAGAGAAATTTAATTCTAAAAATGCAGAAAATATTTGCGATGCAATTTGGTCTTTTCAACATTTATATTTAAGACTTTTTAAACTCATTTTTATTGGGTTAATTCCTTATTATTTATATTTATTTTATAAAAACCGAAAAGTAACTAATGAATTTATGATAATAGTTATTGTATTTGCAAATTCTGTTTTGCAAGCATTAGTAACTTACGGAACAAATAATAGGTATAGTTATCCTTATGAATTTATTATGGTTATTTTGGTTTTATTGTTTTTAAAAAATAAAATTAAACTTCCCAAAAAGCTAAATACTTTTTTGCAATAATCATATAATCATGCTCTTTTTCAATAAAGTCTCTAGCAAGTTGTCCAATTACAATTATCTCATTAGGATTTTCAATTAAAAATGAAATTTGTTGAACTAAATAATTAACATTTGGCAACGCATTTATTGCAACTTTTTCTTTTAAATTATAATATTCTTCAAACTCTTTTTCTGCACCAGTAAAAACAACCTTTCCTTTAGCCATAGCTTCAAGTGCATTGTATCCTTGGTCATAAGCATAAACTTGATCCAGAATTATATGTGCTTTGTTGTATTGTAAAATATAATCAGCATAAGCAAGATTTTCTGCAATAACGATTTCAACTTTATCTTGATATTTATCTTTAATAATTTTTAGAGCATCTTCTAAAAATGAAATTCCTTTAGTAAAATAAGTTCCGCGATTGATGCCTAGAAAAATAATTATTTTATCAGTAATAATCATTTCCGAATAATCAATTATTGATGTATTTATAGGATTTGAAACCATTCCTAAATATTTTTTTTTGCCTTTTATTGGATTTATGTAATCAATATCTGAAGCATAAACTCCTTTAATATTCTTATAAACCAAATCATGAGTTTTTTTATGAGTATTAGATAAAAAATCAAGAATAAATTGATATTCTTTTTTAGAATTTGGGTTTTCAAAATAAGGATTCATAATAGAATAACGCTCCTTTTTTTCTATCAAATGTTTGGCAACTAAATAGTCAACACCACAACATAAAAGAAAAACTTTATTGTTTTGAAAGAAGATTTTTTTTAATAAATAACGTTCAAAAGCAGGAATAGTTTGAATTGGAGCTTCATTTATTAATTGAACAACTTCAAAGTTTTTTAATTTATTCGAATGAAAATAAAATCGAACTCCGAATTCTAAAGTTGCAATATCAAATTTTGTAATTCTAAAAATTATTTGTCTAATAAGGTTGCCAATTTTACTTTCAGATAATTTAGCTTTGGTAGATAAATCAACCGGAAAATTCTTGAAGCCATCACCATTTGCAATAATAGTTACTTCATGACCAAGAGCAACTAATCCTTCTTTTAAAGAATTGTGCAACCTACTGAATTCACCAATTAATAAAATTCTCACTTATTGTTTATATTTGTTGCTAAAATAATCAAAAATTGAGCGTATCAGCAAAAAAGCCATTTAGAATTTGCATTGTGTCAGAACAACTTGCTGGTGGTGGCGCAGAACGGTGTTCGGCATTATTATCTCAATTTTTTGAAACCAATAAATGTGCTGTTCATCATGTTATTGTAATTGATAAAATAGAATATGAGTTTTCGGGAGAAGTTTTAAATCTTGGAAAAATAAAAAATGAAAGGTTTAATTTATTGGATAGAATAAAAAGATTTAAAGTTCTAAATCAATTTTTTAGAAAAAATAATTTTGATTTTATTATTGATTCCAGAGTAATTAACAGACAATTTCAGGAGTTTTTAATAGTAAAACTTATTTATAATGCGCCATTAATTAAAATGGTGCATAGTTATATGACCAATTTATATTTTCCAAAAAATAAATTTTTAGCAAAATCAATTTATTCAAATTCTAAAAAAATAATTTCGGTTTCTAAAACTATACAAGATAAAATCACAAACGAATATCAATATAATCAAGTTGAAACTATTTATAATCCGATTAATCTTGATTTTATAAATAAACAATCAGAAAAAGTTTTAGATTTAGGTTTCAAATTTATTTTAGCAGTTGGAAATATGAATACCAATGTGAAACAGTTTGATCAATTAATTCATTGTTATTCTAAATCAGATTTGCCAAAAATGGATATTAAACTCCTAATTCTTGGAGAAGGATTGCTTAAAAATAGTTATATTGAACAAGTTCATAAATTGAATTTGCAAGATAAAATTATTTTTAAAGGAACAATACAAAATCCGTTTTCCTATTATAAATTAGCTTTATTTACAGTTTTAACTAGTAAAAACGAAGGTTTTCCTACTGTTTTATTAGAATCTTTGGCATGTGAAACTCCAGTTATTGCTTATGATTGTTTGTCTGGACCAAGTGAAATTATAGAAAATAATGAAAACGGAATTTTAGTAGAAAATCAAAATCAGGAACAAATGATTCTTGCAATGAATGCAATGATTTCAAACAAAAAACTATATTTACATTGTAAAAATAATGCCAAAGCAAGTGTTGAAAAATTTTCAATTCAAAATATTGGAAATCAATGGTTACAACTTTTTAATTCACTACAATAATGAACATTCAAATAATAGACATTCCAAAAATTGAAGATTACCGAGGAAATATTGCCATTATAGAAAATGATGTAGTTCCATTTGATATTAAAAGAGTTTACTATCTTTTTGATGTTCCAAGTTCTGCGCATCGTGGAGGTCATTCACACAAAGAACAATTAGAATTTTTAATTGCACTTTCAGGAAGTTTTGATGTTGTTTTAAAAGACGGAAATGAAGAAAAAAAAGTTACTTTAAATAAACCAGACAAAGGACTTTTAATTACCACTAATATTTGGAGAGAATTAGAAAATTTCTCGTCAGGTTCAGTATGCTTAGTTCTTGCATCAGATGTTTTTAAAGAAGAAGATTACATTAGAAATTATGATGAGTTTTTAAAACTTAACCATAAGTTGTAAGGCGTATTTTTTTATTTATAAAAAACATTTTTATTTTGATTATAATTTTTAAAAATAATCTCGGAGAATTTAGTAATAACAACTGTTTTAAATTTAAATTAGATGTAATTATTCCTTTTTTCATTTCAGAAAATCTTTTAAAATCACCTTCAACTTTATAATGTTTTGCCATTATATATCTATTGAAATCAAGAAATTTTTTCAGTGATTTACTAGAATATTTATTTTCATAAAAATCAAAATCTGTGATTATTTTATTGCTCAAATTACTTTGTGTAATTTGATTTTCAGAAAAGCACAAATAACTAACCAATATTTTGTTAGAATATGCTAATTTATAGTTTGAATTGGCTCTAATGTTAAAATCTACATCTTCGCCAAAAGTTATTTTTTCATTGTAAAATCCAATATTTTCAAAAACTGTTTTTTCTACACAAAAGCTTGAAGGACAATATAATGGTTGAGACAAACTAATTTCGAAGTAGTCAGGAATTAAAGTGTTTTTAATGATTTTGGCTCCATAATTATTAGGTTTCAATACTGTTTTTTCGGAATAAATTTCTTCATAATTTGTTCCAAATAATTTTGCTTCTGCAAATTGATTAATTAATAATGAAACTTCTTCTAAAAAAGTTTCTTTCCATAAATCGTCTGCATCAAGAAATGCTACATAATTGGCATTTGAATTTCTAATTCCAGTATTTCTAGAAGCCGATAGTCCTTTGTTTACTTCATGCTTTATGATGTTTATTTTTTCATTTACAATATTAGAAACTAATTTTAAACTATCGTCAATAGAGCAATCATCAATAATTATAATTTCATAATCAGTAAAGGTTTGATTAAGAACACTTTTTAATGTATTCGTAATAAAATTTTCTTTATTGTATAGAGGAATAATTACTGAAAAGTAAGGTTTCATTTTAAATTTATTTTACAAAAATAACTCAATTTATAAATGTCGAGTAAAAATAATGAAGGTTTATTTGACATTAAATTTGATTTAATGGAAACACTGAATTCATCAAAAAATAAATTAAAAAATTTATCTAATTTAAATTTATTAATTTTAGAATAAACAGATAATATTCTGTTATCTGAGGATGATAATAATCCAAAATTATACAGATAACTTAAATTCTTTAATGAAATATTAATTTTATTTAAATATTCTTCAGAAGTTTCTAATCCTAAATGAATTACAGTATTTTCAATGTGAGTAATTACTGTATTTTTTTGTTCTAATTTTATAAAAAATAAATAATCTTCATAACCATATTCCAAAATAGTATCTTCAAATGGATTGGATAAAAAAACATCTTTTTTAATCAATAAATTAGAAGTTAAAGCAGTTCTATTTGGGTTTTTAATTCGTTGTTTTATAGAAATAGCTTCACGTTTTTTGCCATAAATCCATCGTAGCAACTGCGATTGTTCAGGTTTTTTAGTTTGGTATTTAATTCCACCAAAAACTACTTCATGTTTTTGAATCGCATGGATATATTTTTTTATAAAATCATTCTTTGTTGGAAAAGTGTCGCAATCTAAAAATAAAATCCAATTGTATTTGGCTTTTGTGGCTAATGAATTTCTGTTTTTACCACGACCTATATTTTGATTATTTCTATAGAAAAAACAATTTTGTAATGATTTTATTTTTTCGTTTTCTAAATTTAATTCCGAATTAGAAGCATCATCTTGAACTATAATTTCAAATGATAAGTTTTCCTTTACAGATTGATTATATAATTCCACAACTAGTGGATAAGTATTATAATTGTAACAAGGAATTAAAATGGAGAGCATTATACAGTTCTTTGAACCACTTCAAAAATAGAGCCATCTTCACATTTCAATGTCTTAGACGGAAATTTCATCAACAAAGCATAATCATGAGTTGCCATAATTACTGTTTTTCCAAGTGCATTGATGTTTTTTAAAACTTCAAGAACTTCTGCACTGGTTTGAGGATCAAGGTTTCCTGTTGGTTCATCGGCAAGAATAAATTCAGGATCGTTAAGCAATGCTCTTGCAATTGCAATTCGTTGCTGTTCACCACCAGAAAGTTGGTGTGGCATTTTATTAGCAAATCCTTTCATTCCAACTTTATCTAGAACTTCATCAATTTTATTTTGCATTTCTGTTGCGTCAACCCAACCAGTTGCTTTTAATACAAAAAGCATGTTAGCAGTTACATTTCTATCTGGAAGTAGTTGAAAATCTTGAAAAACCATTCCTATTTTTCTTCTCAAATAAGGAATTTCTTTTTCTTTTAGTGTTGCCAAATCAAATTCAACAATATGACCTTCGCCTTCTGTTAAAGGTAAATCGCCATACAAAGTTTTCATAAAACTACTTTTTCCCGAACCTGTTTTTCCTATAATGTATAGAAATTCTCCGTGATTTACATCAAGATTTACTTGAGATAAAATCACTTTGTTTTCTTGATAAATAGTTACGTTTTTTAAAGAAAGTACAAGTTGAGACATAAGAAATTTTGTTTATTGGGTAAAAGTAATAAGATAACGCAGGTTTTCAAAATAAATTTTGGGATAATACTTATTTAAATTAAAAGTTGAACAAATTTTATCACTCAAAACTCAATACTTGAAACTTTCACAAATTGTTAAGAAAAATGTTTATAATAAAACCAAACAATCTCTCGTTATAGATACTAGAATGATAATTTTGGAATGATTAATAAAATAATAAACAATGCAAAAAATAACATCGTTTCTTTTTCTGAATTTACTGATAGCTTTTACAACTTTAAATGCTCAAAAATCTGAAATTTATAATCATCAATCGGCTGAGTTTGACAAAGCAGTTTCATTGTATAATGACAACCAATATCTTGCAGCTCAAATTCTCTTTGACAGAGTAAAATCCGAGAATGATGCTCAAGATATTCAAGCAGATTGTGCCTATTATATTGCATTTTGTGCTATTAAATTAAATCAAAATAATGCAGAACAAATGATGGAAGATTTTGTTGCAGATTACCCAACAAGTTCTAAACAAAATCAAGCTTATATTGGCGTTTCACAATATTATTTTGAAAACGGAAATTATCCACAAGCACTAGAATATTTTGATAAAGTTGATGAAAGCGGATTGACATTTGAAGAGCAAGAAAAATTTAATTTTCAAAAAGGATATGTTTATTTCACTGCCAAAAAGAAAAAAGAAGCAACAACTTATTTCAATAAAGTTCAAAATTCTAAAGAATATGGTTCTCAAGCCAAATATTATTTAGGATTTATGGCTTATGAAGGTGATAATTATAAAGAAGCAACTAAATATTTTGATCAAGTTTCTGGCGAAGAAAAATATAAAGAAAAGTTATCTTATTTTCAGGCAGATATGAACTTTAAGCTAGGAAATTTTCAAAAAGCAATCGATTTAGGAAAAGCTGCAATGGCAAAATCAAGTGCTTTAGAAAAATCTGAATTGAATAAAATTATTGGTGAAAGTTATTTTAATTTAAAACAATATGGTGAAGCACTTCCCTATTTAAAAGAATATAACGGAAAAAAAGGAAAATGGAGTAACACTGATTTTTATCAATTGGGTTATACTTATTATCAACAAAAAGATTATGAAAATGCCATTTCACAATTTAATAAAATCATAACAGGAAACGACTTTGTTGCCCAAAATGGTTATTATCATTTGGGTGAAAGTTACATGAAACTTGATAAAAAGCAACAAGCATTAAACGCTTTTAAAAATGCTTCTGAAATGGATTTTGATAAAAAAATTCAAGAAGATGCCAATTTAAATTATGCAAAACTAAGTTACGAAATAGGTAATTCTTATCAAAGTGTTCCTGATGTTTTGTCTTCGTTCTTGAATAAATATCCAGCATCATCAAGCAAAAATGAAATAGAAACACTGTTAATAAATTCTTATATAACTTCTAAAAATTATAAAGAAGCATTAAATTTATTAGAAAAAAATAAAAGCCCAGAAAACCGATTGGCTTATCAAAAAGTTACTTTTTATAGAGGATTAGAATTATATACAGACGGAAGTTATCAAGAAGCACAAAAAATGTTTGTAAAATCTATTAAAGAACAAAAAGACGCTAAATTTTCAGCAAGAGCAACATTTTGGAAAGCAGAAACAGAGTATACTTTAGATAATTTTAACGAAGCATTGCTAAGTTTTAAGCAATTTGAAGGAATGGCAGAAGCTAAAAACACACCAGAATATAAAAACATAAACTATAATATTGCTTACTGTTATTTTAAACAAAAAGAATATGACCAAGCCGGAAATTTTTTCCAAAATCATATTGATGCAGTAAAAGATGATAAAATTCGTTTAAACGATTCCTATTTAAGATTAGGTGATAGTAGGTTTGTTACTTCAAAATATTTTCCAGCAATGGAAGCTTATAATAAAGCTATAGAATTGAAAAGTGTAGATGCCGATTATGCAGCTTTTCAAAAAGCAATTAGCTACGGATTTGTAAGTAAAAACGATAAAAAAATAGAAGATTTTAATAAATTTATTCAAACTTATAAAACATCTCAATATAGAGATGATGCTTTATTTGAATTAGGAAATACTTATGTGGCTGACAATAAAACAGATTTAGCCATAAAAACTTACGATCAATTATTATCTGAATTTAAAAACGGAACTTATTCTTCAAAAGCAGTTTTGCGTCAAGGTTTAATTTATTACAATGCCAATAAAGATAATGAAGCTATAACCAAATTTAAAAAAGTTGCAGCAGATTATCCAAGAACTGCCGAAGCACTTGAAGCCGTTTCAACAGCAAGATTAATTTATCTTGACAATGGAAAAGTCGATGAATATGCTTCTTGGGTTAGAACTTTAGACTTTGTTGAAGTATCAGATACAGAATTAGATAATGATACTTATGAAGCTGCCGAAAAACAATATTTGCAGAATAATACCAAGCAAGCAATTGCAACTTTAAGCGGTTATGTTGCTAAATTCCCAAAAGGAATTCACAGCTTGAAGGCAAACTTTTATTTGGCACAATCATATTATGCTGACGGATTAGAAACCAACTCAATAGCAAACTATGACTATGTAATTTCACAATCTAAAAGCGAATATACTGAACAATCATTAGCGCGTTTGTGCGAAATTTATTTAAAGAAAAACGATTTTGCCAAAGCAATTCCGGTATTAAAAAGATTAGAAACCGAAGCCGATTTTCCTCAAAATGTTACTTTCGCTCAAGCCAATTTAATGCGTGCCTATTATGACCAAAAAGAGTATCCAAATGCAGTTATCTATGCAGATAAAGTTTTGGCAAATCCTAAAACAGATAACAAAGTAAAAAGTGATGCTCAAATTATTGTGGCAAGATCTGCAATAAAAGCCAATGATGAAACTAAAGCTCGAATAGCTTATGCTAATTTATTGAAAATTGCAAAAGGAGAATTAGCTGCCGAAGCATTGTTTTATGATGCCTATTTCAAGAATAAAGATTTAAAATTTGAAGATTCTAACAAAGCTGTTCAAAAATTAGCCAAAGACTTTTCAGGATATAAATATTTTGGAGCCAAAGGTTTAGTTGTCATGGCAAAAAATTTCTACGGATTAAAAGATAGTTATCAAGCAACCTATATTTTAGAAAGTGTAATTAAAAATTTCACCGAATTTACAGATGTTGTTCAAGAAGCACAAACAGAATTAGACACAATTAAAACCGAAGAAAGTAAAACAAATTCATCAGTTGTTAAATAAATAAAGTTAATATCAAACTAAGCTCGTCGAAGTACTTATAAAAAAATAAACATGAA
Organism: Flavobacterium sp.; assembly: GCF_043773265.1. Taxonomy (GTDB): domain Bacteria; phylum Bacteroidota; class Bacteroidia; order Flavobacteriales; family Flavobacteriaceae; genus Flavobacterium. The sequence goes on from NZ_JAYVFH010000113.1 coordinate 10,450, forward strand.
ATTTAAATCGAAATATATACAACTAGTTACACTTCTTTTAGCAACGCAAATTATTTTTGGCCAAAAGAAAGACGAAAATATAGGTACCGAAGTTGTAAACGTTGTAAAACCATACACACCATCAATATCTGATGCTTTTAAAGTAAAAGAAACACCATCATTAGAAGACGATGAAACATCTAAAAAAGAAAACATTCAATATAATATTTTTTCTTTTCCGGTAGCATCAACTTTTACTCCATCTAAAGGAAAAGCTGCCAATGTTGATAAATCTGAACAAGAAAAATATTATAGCAATTATTTAACCTTAGCCGCAGGAAATTATGGTACAATAAATGCCGAATTATTTATTACACAAACTTTAGAAAGTGGAGATTATATTGGCGGAATGTTACGTCATTTATCATCACAAGGAGGAATTAAAGAAGTTAAATTGCAAGATAAATTTTATGACACTGCATTAGATTTAACCTATGGAAGTAGGTCTGGAACACTTTCTTGGAATGCCGATTTTGGTTATCAAAATCAAGTTTATAATTGGTATGGAGTTCCAAAAATTATTCTATTTCCAGATTTAGATGTAAGTCAAACTTATCATACAATGTATGTTGGTGGAAGATTAAAAATGAATGAAAGTGTTTTTAAAGATGCAAGTATAAAATTTGAACGTTTTTGGGATGCTTTTTCATCTGGAGAAAATCATTTTATTGCCAAACCTTCTTTAGAATTTGATGTTATGGAAGAAAAAATTAAAGCAAATTTTGTTTTAGATTACATCAACGGAAGTTTTGATAAAACATACTTTGGTACTCAAGGTTATAAATATGGTTTTACCAATGTTGGTTTTTCTCCAAGTTTTCAAATCAATAAAGAAGATTTGGCAATAAATTTAGGAGCGTCTTTTTTCTATAGTATGGCAACAGAATCAGGTAAAAATAAGTTCTTTATTTACCCAAATATTTCTGCATCTTACAAAGTTGTTGGTGATTTAATGGTTGCTTATGCTGGAGCAGAAGGAACTTTAAAACAAAATTCTTATCGTGAATTTGTTCAAAATAATTTCTTTGTTTCACCAACATTAAGTGTTTCACCAACAGATCAAAAATTTGACATTTATATAGGATTAAAAGGAAAACTTGCCAATTCAATAAGTTATAATGTTCGTGGATCATTAATGAATGAAGGTGATAAAGCATTGTATAAAAACAATAGTTTGTCTTTGGATATTCCTCCAAGTGATGGTTATTCAAACGGAAATAGTTTTGATGTAGTTTATGATGATGTAAAAACTGTAAGTTTCTTTGGAGAATTGAAAGCCGATTTTTCAAAAAATGTTTCATTTGGTATCAACGGTACATTTAATAGTTATGCAACAGGAGATCAAAAAGAAGCTTGGAATTTACCTGGACTAAAAATAGGTTCTAATTTAGATTTTACAATTACACCAAAATGGTTTGCTGGAGTAAATGTGTTTTTTGTTGGAGAAAGAAAAGACCAATTAACAGTAATAGATGATGTTCCACCAACACTATTTACAGATGTTACTCTTGATAGTTATTTCGATTTAAATGCAAATGTTGGATACAAACACAATGAAAGATTAACATTCTTCTTAAAAGGAAATAATCTAGCCAATCAGAATTACCAACGTTGGATAAATTATCCAGTACAAGGAATTCAAGTTATGGTTGGAGCTAATTTTAAGTTTGATTTCTAAGACACTAAAATTGCCACAAAGACACTAAGGCGTAAAGTTTTTATAATTTTTTGATTTATAATGACGTAAAGATTTATTATTTTTGCGTCATTCTTTTTTACCTCTAATGTAATTATATAATTTTTACAAACTCAAAAAATAATTAACTTAGCAAATTAAAATAAAACCTTTGCGCCTTAGTGTCTTCGTGGCAAAAACTTAGCAACCATAAAAGTAAACTTTGCGCCTTAGTGTCTTCGTGGCAAAAAAAATGCTTAGTGTTAAAAAAAATGAAACAACAAATACTAAAACACCACCAACAATTATTACAAGATAAAATAGATGTTTTTCGTGATATGATTTCTGGTTTAACCGAAGATGCTAAAAATGATGCTAAAGGTTCTGCTGGAGACAAGCACGAAACTGCGTTGTCGATGATGCATATAGAACAAGAAAAACTCAATCATAAATTAAGAGAAATTTTAGATCAAAAAGCAATCCTAGATAAAATTGATGCTTCTCAAGTTCATAACAAAATTGCTATAGGAAGTGTTGTCAAAGCCAATTCAATGTATCTTTTTATAAGTGTAGCTTTGCCTAAAATTATATTAGATTCTAAAACTATAATTGCACTTTCACCACAATCGCCACTTGGCTTAAAACTTATGGGAAATGTTGTTGGATTTTCGTTTGAAATTAATGGGTCGCAGTTTGTTGTAGAAACTGTAGAATAAAAATACTTAAAATCAGTGTTACTTGCATTTGTTTTATTCGAGTCCTATTTCTAACAATCCAAATTATAATCCCAAAAAAAAACCTTTTTACTTACAAATAAATCAAAATAATAAATTTTTAGTTATAATTTATAACCAAAATTAATTATTTACTTTAAATAGTATAAGTAATATACCAAATTTGCTTCATCAAATAAAAATATTACAATTTAAAGAATAACATTATGTGCGGAATATTAGCCATTATAGGAAAAGGAAAAGACGAAGAATTAGTAAAGCAACTTTCTAAAAGAATGTCACATCGTGGTCCAGACGAAAGCGATATGCACATTACTGAAAATGGCCATATATTAAGCCATGAAAGATTATCAATTATTGATTTACATTCGGGCAAACAACCTATTCAAGGTTGCTCATCTGCTTGGATGATTCACAATGGCGAAATTTACAACCACCAAGAATTGAGAGATGGAATTTTAAAACACCATACATTTCGTTCTAAATCTGATTCAGAAGTTATAGTACATCTTTATGAAGAATATAAATATGATTTTCTTCATTTATTAGATGGCGATTTCGCTTTTGTAGTTGTAGATGGCGATGATTTTATTGCTGGTCGTGATCCACTTGGTGTAAAACCATTATATTACGGTATGGACGAAAGAGGAAGAACCTATTTTGCATCAGAAATGAAACCAATTGCTGATCAATGCAAAACCTTTTCAACTTTTCCTCCAGGACATTATTATACACCAGAAACAGGATTTGTAAAATACTACAAACCAGAATATGAAGATTATAAAAAATGTGATAAAGAACTAGATTTAGTTGCCATTAGAGAAGCATTGACAGAAGCAACCCGCAAACGATTAATGAGTGATGTTCCAATTGGAGTTTTACTCTCAGGTGGATTAGACTCATCATTAACATCATCAATTGCAGCACGTTTATTAAAAGAAAAAGGCAAAGAGTTACACTCATTTTCTATAGGTTTAGACGCAGATGCTCCAGATGCAAAAGCGGCTAGAAAAGTAGCCGAATTTTTAGGCACAAAACACCACGAAGTACATTTTACAATAGAACAAGGAATCGAAATTCTAGACAAATTAGTTTGGCATTTAGAAACCTATGATGTAACTTCAATTCGTGCTAGTACACCAATGTATTTCTTGTCTAAAGCAATTACCGATATGGGAATTAAAGTAGTACTTTCTGGCGAAGGTGCAGACGAAATTTTTGGAGGATATTTATACTTTAGAAACGCACCAACAACCGAAGATTTTACCAAAGAAACCATAGAAAGAGTGCAAAAATTATTTACAGCCGATTTACTTCGTGCCGATAAATCAACAATGGCTCACGGTTTAGAAGCAAGAGTTCCTTTTCTTGACAAAGCATTTTTAGACGTTTCAATGAAAATTAAAGGAGAAGAAAAATTACCAAAAACCTATGATGGAAAAGAAAAATATATCTTAAGAAAAGCTTTTGATACACCTGATAATCCTTATCTTCCAGACGAAGTTTTATGGCGTCAAAAAGAACAATTTTCAGATGGCGTTGGTTACAATTGGATAGACCAATTAATTGAATATTGCTCGTCAAAAGTTACTGATGAACAATTAGAAAAAGCTGCGTTAGAGTTTCCATACAATTCACCAACAACCAAAGAAGCTTACTTTTACAGAACCATTTTCCATAAATATTATCCACAACTTAGCGCAGCACAAACCGTTAGAAAATGGATACCAAAATGGCAAGAAAATCAAGATCCATCAGGTAGAGCAAACTCGGCACACGTTCAAGCCGATGTAGAAATTGCCAAAGCAACAATTATAGTATAAATTTTTATATAGAAGATTAGTTTGTTTGTTTAAAAACGTTTATCAGCAATGGTAGGCGTTTTTATTTTTTTTATGTAAACACTAGTTGGTCAATACGTTATAAATTATTAATTCTTAAAAAACTAAAAAAATCGCTTTAAATCAATTAAAAATTATTAAAAGATAAATGTTAATAACTTGCGCTATAAAATGCTTAAAATCGCTTTAAAATCATGTTTACTTTTATATATTTGCGTGTTAGACAAAAATCATACTTACGATACAATTTAATATGAGCGACGAGATTAAAAAAAATAGTTATTCAGCCGATAGTATTCAGGCATTAGAAGGAATGGAACATGTAAGAATGCGTCCATCAATGTATATTGGAGATACTGGAGTTAGAGGTTTACATCATTTAGTTTATGAAGTAGTTGATAACTCAATCGATGAAGCATTGGCTGGTCATTGTGATACAGTTACGGTTTTTATCAACGAAGATAATTCGGTTACTGTTGAAGATAATGGTCGAGGAATTCCGGTTGACATGCACAAAAAAGAAGGAGTTTCTGCTCTAGAAGTAGTAATGACCAAAATTGGTGCCGGAGGAAAATTTGACAAAGATTCTTATAAAGTTTCTGGTGGACTTCACGGAGTTGGAGTTTCTTGTGTAAATGCACTTTCAGATCATTTAAAAGCTACTGTTTTTAGAGATGGAAAAGTCTATGAGCAAGAGTATGAAAAAGGTAAAGCAATGTATCCTGTAAAACAAGTTGGTGAATCAACTAAGCGAGGAACAATGGTTACTTTTCATCCAGACAGAACTATATTTACACAAACAATAGAGTTTTCTTATGATACACTTGCAGGTCGTATGCGTGAATTGTCATTTCTTAATAAAGGAATTACAATTACACTTACAGATAAAAGAGATGTAAATGATAAAGGAGAATTTGCTACAGAAATTTTTCATTCTAAAGAAGGTTTAAAAGAATTTGTTCGTTTTCTTGACAAAGGTCGTGAAGCAATAATTTCTCATGTAATTAGCATGGAACACGAAAAAGGTGAAGTTCCAGTTGAGGTTGCATTAATATATAATACAAGTTATTCAGAAAATATTTTTTCTTATGTAAACAATATTAACACTCACGAAGGAGGAACGCACTTGCAAGGTTTCCGTATGGGATTAACTCGTACTTTAAAGAAATATGCCGATGCTTCGGGATTATTAGATAAATTAAAATTTGAAATTACTGGTGATGATTTCCGTGAAGGATTAACTGCAATTATATCTGTAAAAGTTCAAGAACCACAGTTTGAAGGACAAACTAAAACCAAATTAGGAAACAGAGAAGTAGTTTCGCCAGTATCACAGGCAGTTTCTGAAATGCTAGAAAACTATCTTGAAGAAAATCCTAACGATGCTAAAATTATTGTTCAAAAAGTAATTCTTGCTGCTCAAGCACGTCATGCTGCCAAAAAAGCACGTGAAATGGTACAACGTAAAACTGTACTTGGTGGTGGTGGTTTACCAGGAAAACTTTCAGATTGTTCTGAGCAAGATCCAGCAAAATGCGAAGTTTATCTTGTCGAAGGAGATTCGGCTGGTGGAACTGCAAAACAAGGTCGCGATAGAAATTTTCAAGCAATTTTACCATTAAGAGGTAAGATTTTAAATGTTGAAAAAGCAATGCACCACAAAGTTTTTGAAAACGAAGAAATTAGAAATATATTTACAGCACTTGGTGTAACTATTGGAACTGAGGAAGATTCAAAAGCATTAAACCTTGAAAAACTACGTTACCATAAAGTAATTATTATGTGTGATGCCGATGTCGATGGAAGTCACATTTCTACATTAATTTTAACATTTTTCTTTAGATTTATGAGAGAATTAATTGAAGGTGGACATATTTATATTGCTGCTCCACCATTATATTTAGTTAAAAAAGGAAACAAAAAGGAATACGCTTGGAACGACAATCAACGTGATATTGCCAATGAAAAAATGGGTGGAAGCGCAGGAATTCAACGTTATAAAGGTCTTGGAGAAATGAATGCAGAGCAATTGTGGGAAACTACAATGGATCCAAGTTTTAGAACATTACGTCAAGTTACAATTGATAGTCTTGCCGAAGCAGATAGAGTTTTTTCAATGTTAATGGGCGATGAAGTACCACCAAGAAGAGAATTTATCGAGAAAAATGCTGTTTATGCAAAAATTGATGCATAAGTAATGAGAAAGATAGTTCTACTTTTTTTATTAGTATCAAATTTTTCATTTTCTCAATCGGAACAATTAATTCAAGATTTGGGTTATTTTATTGATGATGCACTATTTTTTTCTGATAAATATATAACTCCAGCTACAGATGCTGCTGTGTATCAATCATCATCGGCATGGGTAAATTCTGCCAAGAAAAGAAAAATTTGGGATGTAACTATTGGAATAAATTCTAATATTTTTATTGTTCCCAATCGTGATAGAGAATTTCAAATTTACAATAGCGATTTTTCTTTATTAACAATAGATGGTGCAACAACTGCAACAATTCCTACCGCTTTAGGAAATGATTATCAAGTTGATTTAATTGGCGATTTAGATGGTCAACCAATTCGTATAGAAACTCCAAAAGGAATTAATCAAAGCGTTGTTGTTTATCCACATTTATTTGGTGCAGTTTCTGTTTGGTATGGAACAGAAATTTTACTAAAATATTCACCAAAAATTAAATTAAAAAGAAGCGAATTTCAAGTTTATGGCATTGGATTGAAACACAATCTTAGTCAATACTTCAAATGTTTTGATGCTAAAAAAATTAATTTAGCAACGGCTGTTTCCTATTCTAAAGAAGACGTAAGTTTCGATTTTTTAGATGTCCAAACCGATTTTGGAAATCTAGGAATCAATAGAATTAGTGGTTTGGTTGACACTTATCAACTTCAAGTAAACGCTTCAAAAGAATATAAAAAATTTGAATTTTTAACAGGATTGATTGCTAATGTAAGTAATTTTAAATATGAACTTACTGGACCAAAAGGTGCCATCGAAGAAACAATTCCGTTACAATATATATTAAATCAAAGATTGAAAGAAATTTATAAAACCAAATCAAACTTTATAGCAGAAGTTTCCTGTAGATATCAAATTAGCAAAATTTATGTGCAATCTACAATTGCTTTTGGTAAATTTGTAAATTCAAATCTATCAGTTCAATATGATTTTTAAATTTTTAAAATAAAAAAACACAATAAGATGAAAGTTACAATAGTAGGAGCAGGAAACGTTGGCGCAACATGTGCAGATGCAATTGCTTATAGAAGAATTGCAAGTGAAATAGTATTATTAGACATCAGAGAAGGTTTTGCCGAAGGAAAAGCATTAGATATTATGCAAACCCAAACAACACTTGGTTTTAACACCAAAGTATCTGGAAGCACAAATGATTATACCAAAACTGCCAACAGCGATGTAGTTGTAATTACATCTGGAATTCCTAGAAAACCTGGAATGACACGTGAAGAATTAATTGGTATTAATGCCGGAATTGTAAAAACAGTTGCAGTAAGTTTGTTGCAACATTCTCCAAATGCAATTGTAGTTGTAGTTTCAAATCCAATGGATACAATGACCTATTTAACATTAAAAGCCACAGGATTACCTAAAAATAGAATTATAGGAATGGGTGGAACTTTAGACAGTTCACGTTTTAAAACTTATTTATCACAAGCATTAAACAAACCAGCCAATGACATTTCTGGAATGGTAATTGGCGGTCATGGCGATACAACAATGATTCCTTTAACTCGTTTAGCAAGTTATAATGGTGTTCCAGTTTCAGAATTTTTATCACAAGAACAATTAGAAAAAGTTGCTGCAGATACTATGGTTGGTGGAGCAACATTAACAGCTTTGTTAGGAACTTCTGCTTGGTATGCTCCAGGTGCATCAGTTGCCTATTTAGTAGATAGTATTTTAAACGACCAAAAGAAAATGATACCATGTTCTGTAATGCTTGATGGCGAATATGGACAAAGTGATATTTGCATTGGTGTACCTTGTATTATTGGTAAAAATGGAATCGAAAAAATTGTAGACATACAATTAAACGAAGACGAAAAAGCTAAATTTGCAAAAAGTGCCGATGCTGTTAGAGCAATGAATGGCGATTTGAAATCGGTTTTATAAAATAGCAACTATTTTTTTATAAATTTATGCCAGCAAGAAATTGTTGGCATTTTTTATTTTAAATCAATAAAAAAATCTTCTAGACTTATTTTATGAATGTCTAGTATTTTCAATAAATATTTTATTGTAAAATTAGTGCCTTTTTCCATTCTCCAATATTGAATTCTTGACAAGTCGTTTTGGTATGCAAAATTTTCATAACTCGAAAAACCTCTTTCAATTCTTATTTTCTTGAGTTTTGAGCCAGCTCTAGGAAGTATGAAAATTACCGCGATGCTCTGCGAATGTCTCCAGACTTCGCAGCAAAATTGTTTTTAAAGCTGCGAGGTCAAAGACCATCGCAGAGCGTGATTTAGACTTCGCATAGCTGGTTTTTGTATTATTGGACAGAAAAGATGACGATTTATATAGTGATTTAAAATTATTAGCCAATAAACCAATTAACAATATTGGGACTAATGAAAACATTTCAATTTTAAATATTATAAAAAACTTTAAAAACAAAAAATGGTTTTTTGATGCTGTCAATCAAGATCCTAGTATAATAAGAGTTGTATTGGATAAATTTAGCTCTAATTACATTGATGTGCTAATTGTTGAATTATCAAAAATTGGTTATTCTCTTTGGGAAATGGATGATTATAAACAAGCCATACCTTTTTCTCTTGATTCAAATGATGAAGATGCTGATGAAAATAAATTTATTGACTCTAGAATAGCATATTGGTGCGGATACTTAGAAAAAGAAAAAAAATATGAAGCAGGATTTACAATTCATCAATATGATAAAACATACTATCCAATACTTTCAACACCAAAACAATTAGGAGTCATTAATCCTTATTCTCCTTTACAAGTTTTACAAGGAGATAATACTATATTTATTCCTGCCTTTGTTGCAGAATATTTCACTAATGAGCAATTGAAAGAAGACAAAATGATTGTTTTAGAAAATATATCCTCGATGCTATTACCAGAAGCAACTCTTACTAAAGTAAAACCGTTTCTAAAAGTTAAAATACCTAAAATACGATTTTTAAAACTAAAACCGTCTTGGTTACCTGAAAGAATAATTAGCACAAAACCGAATGAAACTGTAACTTTACTAGGTAATTATATAAAAGATACTAAAAAAGTCATAACAGAATTAGATTATCCAAGAAGCATTAACTTTGGCGCAAAAGAGGTTGAGTTTAACTTATTGAATGTGCCTCAAAAACTTGCTGATGAAAGTTTTGATTTTTTTTCAGAATATAACTATCCTTGGTTAAAAGAAGCAACAAATAGAGGAGATGATATTGTAATATTAAGTGACAAATATGATACAAGTTTATTGAATAAATCTTCTGGCGAATTAACAAGTTTTGGAAAAGAAATTCAATTTATGGATGATTTAGTGTCTAAAGGAATTTATAAATTTGTAAAAGAAGAAGGTAAATATATTAAAACCAAAAAATAATCAATTATGGGAAATTTTGAAAAGAGAATAAAACTTATAGAAGAAAGAAATATTCAGCAAGAAAATGAAATTATTAATAGTAAAACCATTAACAAAGAACGGTTAAAAGTTTTTGTTGATTGGTTTGAGGATTGTTCCGCCTCAACAATCAATTTTTTAGTTGGCAGATTACAGATTATAAAATCAATTATTGAATCTGGAAACCATGTAACCATAGAAGAAGAACCTGTTTTAATATTAAGTACGCAAGATGATTTAAAAAAATGGATAAAAGGAAGATTTGATGAAAGCTTGATAGAAGATGTTTACAACGAATAATATGTTAAAGACGACCAGCTCTACGAAGTATGAAAACTACCGCCATGCTCTGCGAATGTCTCCAGACTTCGTAGCAAAATTCTTTTTAAAACTGCAAGGTCAAAGACCATCACAGAGCATAAAATTATCTTTTGATTCAGTTAAACAACCTAGATTTACTTTAAAAATTAATTTTTACTTTTACAATAATCTTTTATTTAATAGTTAACAACCAAAACCAACCAATTTATGATAACAGCAATCCAAAAATCAAAAATTCTACAAGTAGTAAATGTTTTTGAAACTGGCACCAAGCAAGGTAAGTATGATATGGTAGTAATCTTTGCCGATGGTATAAACAACACTAGGCAAATAACTTATGGCAGAAGTCAAACTACAGAACAAGGAAATTTAAAAGCTTTGTTGCAATTGTATATTGTAAAAAAAGGAAAATTTGCTACTCAATTTCAACCCTTTATAAACGATATTGGTAAAAAATCGTTGGTAGATAATGTTGCTTTTAAAAGTTTATTACGTCAATCGGCACGTCAAGATGTTATTATGCAAAACAGCCAAGATGAGTTTTTTGAAAAATTGTATTACCAACCAGCACAACATTTTTTCGAGAAAAATCTTTTTAAAAATGCCTTGAGTATGTTGGTTATTTATGATAGTTACATACATTCGGGCAGTATTCCTGCGTTTTTAAGAGAACGTTTTCCAGAGAATATTCCGTTAAATGGTGGCGATGAAAAAAAATGGATAAAACAATATGTTGATACACGTCATAATTGGTTAGAAAATCATTCTAGAAAAATTTTGCGAAAAACAATATACAGAACTCAATGTTTTAAAAATCAAATTGCAACAGCCAATTGGGATTTGTCTAAAGTTATTTTAGCCAATGGCACTTCGATTTCATAACTATTATTTGATGTTAAATAGTGGTTTTTAAACAATATTTAATTGATATTTAGGTTTTTAATTTATTAATTGTGTTATAGAGATCTTTTTCCAAATTTTCTGAACCAATATGACAAGTTAGCGGTAAAATTTAAGAAAAATAATTTGTGAGAATTTGTGTAATTTGTGGTACTATTTTTTAAATAATTTTGATGGGATTCTTCCTGCGTCAGAATGACAAGTGTGCGGAAAATCTGTGAAAATCCGTTCAATCCGTTTAATCTGTGGCAAAAAAAAACAGAGCTAACAAGTTAAAGCGATTCTTCGTTCGTAAGAATGACTAGAAGACTGTAAATGATTCGTGAAAATTGTTGTAATTTGTGGTACTATTTTTTAAATAATTTTGATGGGATTCTTCCTGCGTCAGAATGACAAGTGTGCGGAAAATCTGTGAAAATCTGTGAAAATCCGTTTAATCTGTGGCAAAAAAAACAGAGCTAACAAGTTAAAGCGATTCTTCGTTCGTAAGAATGACTAGAAGACTGTAAATGATTCGTGAAAATTGTTGTAATT
>NZ_JAYVFH010000114.1:0-5885 GCF_043773265.1 Flavobacterium sp.
TTTTCTTGTCTTTATATTAGTGCTTTTTTCAATTTGAATTCCTGAAAAATAGTCAAGAAGCGTAGAAAAAATTAATAAAAACAGAAATCTCCAATCCCAACAGGAATAAAAATAATAACTTGCAATAATTAAAATAATGTTTTGTTGCCGTTTTGATTTAACTGGAAAAAACCAATAAAGTAAAAACACTATTGGTAAGAAAATTGCAAAACTGGTAGAATTGAAAAACATTATTTATTTGTAATTGTATCTATAAATTTCCAAATAGCGTTTGAAGCTTTTGTAGGTTCTGAGCCAACAATTATTTCAAACCATTTTTTGCCTTCAACAACGTTTGATAATTTTCCGTCTAGTATATTTTTTACAATTTTTGTTAATTCTTTTTTATGGTTTACAAAAAGTGCTGCATCTTTTGATGGCATTGATCTAAAATGAATGTATTTGTAGTTCTGACCAATATCGCGAATTCCTTTTTTTAATTGTGGTTGCTCATAATCAAAAAACAAGCACGATTTATTATGTGCTACAAAGTCGAAAACCATTGAAGATGCGATGTTTCCAACAAATTCTGTATGTTCACAAATATTAGATTGCAATGCAAAGTCTTCTTTGGTTGGCATAATCTCGTTCCAACTGGTTCCAACTGGTCGCCATAATGGATCTATTGAGATAATTACATCACTATATTTTTTTAAAATTGCATCATATCTTGTAGTAAAATCGACAGGACATTTTCGATAAATAATTGCTAAATTATAACCTTGATTGTTTAATTCTTTTATAGAAATGGCTAAATCTTCGAGATAATATTGGTCTAAAGGCGATGTTACTATGTCGTCACCCGAAAAACAAATGTATTTTTTATTTAAATCTAAATTATGTTGTTTGAAAAATACTTCTTTTGTTTGTAATAATGATTTGTCAAAATGGCTTTCAAATTGTGGTGTTCCACTAATAAAAACATTTTCTGGTTTTACATATGGACAATACATTAAAAGCTCTTTTTTCATGTGTTCACTCCAAACAAAATAGTAATCGGTTTCGACTAATGTTGTTGCTTTGGGCAAATTATCCCATGAAAAAATAAAAGTTGCCGTAGGAATTCCTAAATCTTGTGCTGCTAAAATAGGTGCAATTGCTTGTGATGGTCTTTGATTTGTACAAAAAATAAAATTGGGTTTGTGTTCTTCTAATTGTTTTTTGCAATAATTATATTTTGGTGTTTTTCGTTCTAATTTTTTTATGGTATTTCTAACAAAGTTAATTCCTGTATTGTTTGAACCAAAAAACACCAAAACATCAACACTAATACTTTTAAAAAAATTTGAAAATCCTTTGTATGATTGTGGAAAATTGTAGGTGTTGTAAACAGTTTCATTAAATTTTTTATCAAAAACATTTAACTCAATCCTCTTTCTTGCTCTTGTAAAAATAGTTGTTAATGGATTGATTTTTTGGTTTTCTATTTTAACTTCGTCAAAACCTATTTCATTTTTTATTGAAAATGGTGTATTGTTCCAATACGTTATGTCATATGCTTTTTGATCACCAATTTCTTTAAATTTGGTAAATGCAAAGTTTCTTAAACCAACTCCATCTGGTAGAAAAATAAAGATTTTATTTTTCATAAAACCTATACTTTCTGATTTTTTAATTTATCTCTTTGTACTTGCTCAATAGGAAGAATATCTTGGCTCTTGAAAGTTAATGCTTTGTGAACTGCTTTTAAATCTCTTGCTAGTTTTCTTAAACCTTCTGGTTCTAGAGAAGCTGCATGATCTGTTCCTTTCCAAGTTCTATCTATTGTATAGTGTCTTTCTATAATATTTGCTCCAAGTGTGAAAGCGGCAACATCAACTGCTATTCCTAAATGGTGTCCAGAGAAACCAATATGTTTTACTTTATCTGAGTATTTTTCTATAAGTAAATTAATATCTAATAAACATACATCATCAAAAGGAACAGGATAACCCGAAGTACAATTGTATAAAACCAAATCTTTATTTCGTCCTTTTTCTGTAAAGAAATTAACCAAATCTTCGGTTTCGTTTTTAGTTGTCATTCCTGTTGAAATGTGAATTTCGCCTTTATAATTATCGCATAACCAAGCCAGCATTTCATAATTATTGTTACAAGCAGATGGAATTTTAATAAATTCTGGATTTAAGGAAGCGATTTCTTTAGCTGATGTTAAATCCCAAACTGATGTTGAATAAACGATTCCAATTTCTTCGCAATATTTTTTTAGTTCTGCATTTTGAGCTAGATTGAATTCAAGATATTCTCTGTGTGCGCCATAAGTATCGCCATAAGAGTTTTGAGGATTTGGATGTGGCGCGTTGTATTGTTCTTCTGTTAGAAGTTCAACATTATTTCGTTTTTGAAATTTTACTGCATCTACATTACAGAATATTTTAGCAATTTTTATTAATTCTTTTGCTATTTCTATTTGACCTTTATGGTTGCAACCAATTTCTGCAATTATATATGGTTTTTTGTAACTATTCATATCTTTTATTATAATTTAAAATAATTTCACACACTTCTCTTATTGCTCCTTTACCTGATTCATTTGTTAAAACAATATCTACATTGTTTTTCACGATATTTGTTGCATTTATTGGTGCAAACGACCAACCTACGCTGCACAAATTTGCTAAATCATTTACATCATCACCTACATAAGCAACGGCGCCAAAATTACTATTTTTATTATGAAGAAAATCTTTTAAAAATGAAAATTTATCTTTAACTCCTAAAAAGGTGTTCTCAATATTTAATTTTTGCATTCTTTTTGCAACTAAATCTGAATTTTCTGATGTTAAGACAACTACTTCTACATTGTTTTGACGAATAATTTCTAAACCCATTCCGTCACGCATATCGAATTTTTTGGATAGTTCACCATCTTTTGAGTAATAAACACAACCATCTGTAAAAACACCATCTACATCGAGCACTAAATATTCTATTCTTTTCGTTTGTTTTTGTTTTTTTTGTCGTTCTATTAAAAGGTTTTCAGCTATTATCCAATCGGAACTTGAATCTATTTCAATCAGTGTTTCTTCTGGCATTTCTACAACACCAATTTTACCGCTTATTCTATTATTTGAAGATAAAAATGCTTTATTTGTTGTGCAATATACTGCTCCATTTTCAATTAAAAGTCCATCAAAATCTTGTCTTCGAGGTCGATTTAAATAATCATAATTTTTAGGAGTTCCATCTATATTCCAAATAAATCGATGCGTTTTTACTACAGTTAATGAGGAATCATAGTGTTCTAAAGTTATTTTATTAATTGCATTATCAATATCTTTAGATGTCGTTAATGGAGATGTTGCTTGAAGTAAGCAAAGTATTTCAAAATCGTTATTTATTTTTTCTGCAAATTCAAGCATAGCACTTTCGGTAGTTGCTGTATCATTTGCATTCTGTTCGTTACGTTTTAAAGCTTTAACTTTATTGGTCCAAGTATATTCTTTTTTAATAAAATCAATTATTTCATCATCATCTGTAAATACATAAACTTGATCTAAATTGGAAAAAATAGCTTCTGCTAAAACCCAAGTAAACAATGGTCTTCCTAGCATTTTCTTTTTGTTTTTTCCTATAATTCCTTTTGAACCTTTGCGTATTGGAATAAATCCTATTTTTTTCATTTTTATTTAACTTATAGTTTTTTAAAACAACTTGGAAATATTAATTTTTATTCAAATTTATGAAATTACTTAGTTCTGTTGTGTATAGTTTTGCACCTTTTATATTTAAATGAGATTCGTCATAAAAATAATCTTCTTTTTTGTATAATTGATTTAGTGTATCATAAACAAAAAATTTGTTTTCTTTATCTGAAATTTTTTTAATTCTTTTTTCTAAATCTGTATTATAGGGTCTAAAATTAGGTGTAAAACAGTAAATTAATTTAATGTTGTTTTTATTGCATATATCTTGAAATTCTAGAAAAGCTTTTATTTTACTTTCTTTTTCGTTCTTAATATTATATTTCTTTAAGTGTTTATAAAAATTAAACTTTTTTCTATTTATTTGATTAATAAATGGCATAGAACCACATTCTAGAATTGGACTTTCAGAAGAGATTTTCTTTTTCTCAAAACTAAAGTTTCCTCTGTTTAATCTTGCTAAACACAAAACTCTGGCGAGTTGGTTTTTTTCTTTTTGATTTATAAGTTCATTGGTAATGTAATTATATTTTACCAAAGGATATAATCTTTCGAACCTAAAATTTAGTGTTTTATCAAATACTAATTCTGATGGATCATCAATTGGCAAAATAATTATTTTGGGTTTTTTATTAAATTTTAAAAGTGTTTTTAATAAAAATTCATGAAACTCAATATTCGATCCTGGATAAGTAATATTATATGCTGATAATGAAGTTTCTTTTTCTATTTGACCTGCAATTATTCCATATGCTCCACGAGATGAACCCATGACTATAATATCTTTATTGATTTTTCCGTTAATTAATAATTCTAATCTTTTATCAACTTCTAAATTAGGTGAAGTAAATAAAAAAACATAAAAAAATTTGTCAATAACAAAAAAGACAATGCCAAACAGAAACAAATTAGTTAATAATCTTTTCATATTAAAATTGAAAATAAATAAATTGTTGTTCTTTGGCTCCATAAATAAATAGTAAAATAAATAAACCTAAATATAATGACCATCTAAATATTTTATTAAATTGGAAACCTATTTTTTCTAAACCATAGTTATCTTTTCTACCAATCCACTCTATAACAATAAACAACAATAGTAATAGTAATAAATAGGTTGGACGAATTTCTGGCAATGAAAATATTTTTTTACTGAAAATTCCTGAAATATAACTAAATGCGTGTTGCAAATTATTAGCCCTAAAAAATATCCATGCAAATACTGTTAATCCAAAAGTAAATAAAATTGAAACCAATTCTTTAAAACTAGGTAATGATTTATCAAAAGCAACTATTTGCAAATTATCTCTATTTTTATTGAAAAGTAAAAGTGGTAAAAAATAAATTGCATTCAATAATCCCCAAACTATAAATGTCCAATTTGCTCCATGCCAAAAGCCACTTACAATAAAAATGATAAATGTATTTCTTACTTGCATCCATTTTCCTCCTTTACTTCCTCCGAGTGGAATGTATAAATAATCTTTAAACCATGAGGATAAAGAAATGTGCCAACGACGCCAAAACTCAGCAATATCTCTAGAAAAATAAGGAAATGAAAAGTTTTTTAACAATTCTATTCCAAACAATCTTGATACTCCTAATGCTATGTCTGAATATCCTGAAAAATCACCATAAATTTGAAAAGTAAAAAATAATGCTCCAATTATTAATGTACTTCCTGAATAATTACTTGAATCATTAAAAATATAATTGGCATATTCGGCACAATTATCTGCAATTACAATTTTCTTGAATAATCCCCATAAAATTTGTCTTAAACCGTCAACTGCTTGATTGTAATTGAATGTTCTTTTCTTTTTAATTTGTGGTAAAAGATGTGTTGCTCGTTCAATTGGACCAGCAACAAGCAATGGAAAATAGGAAACAAAAACAGAGTAATCAACTATATTTTTCTCGGCTGAAATTCTATTCTTGTAAATATCAATAATATAAGATAACCCATGAAAGGTGTAAAATGAAATTCCAATTGGCAAAATCACATTCAATGACCAACTATTTACGTGAATTCCTAAATTCATCAATAGATTTTGGAATGATGCTGTAAAAAAATTAAAATACTTAAAAACTCCTAAAAAACCAAGATTGATTATAATACTCAACCAAAACCAAAATTTTCTTGTCTTTATATTAGTGCTTTTTTCAATTTGAATTCCTGAAAAATAGTCAAGAAGCGTAGAA
>NZ_JAYVFH010000115.1:0-15895 GCF_043773265.1 Flavobacterium sp.
GCCAATGGATTTCATATAATCTTGAAAACCGTTTTTTGCCACTTTTGTAATCACTAAATTTTGCAAAACTTTACCAACAATCAAGTCGTCGTAATAGATGTTTTGTTTGCGCATTTCGTTATTTATTGCTAATGCAAATTCTTGAATGTCAATTGATTCATCCGAATTTTTGGAGTCGAATTCGACAAACCATTCGTGGTATGGCAAACCAGAATTTGGCGTGATTTGTGGCGCAACCGTAAACTCATTTATTGCAATATTGGTATTTTGTATTGCTTCTTTCAAGGCGTGTTCAACTTCTTTGCCAATAACGTGCTCGCCAAAAGCCGATATATAATGTTTAATGCGCCCAGAAACTATTACTCGATATGGTTTTAATGATGTGAATTGAACCGTATCGCCAATGTTGTATGCCCAAAGTCCAGCATTTGTTGAAATTATTAAAACATAATTAATATTTAATTCAACTTCGCCAATTGTGTATCGTTTTGGATTGTCTGAAAAAAACTCATCAGATTTTACAAATTCATAAAAAATTCCAGCGTTTAAAAGCAGTAACATTCCTTTTTCAGATTGTTTGTCTTGATAGGCAAAAAATCCTTCGGAAGCTGGAAATAATTCTATCGAATCTACTTTTCTTCCTATTAAGTTTTCGAATTTTGCTCTGTATGGTTCATAATTTACACCACCATAAATAAATAAATTGAAGTTTTTAAAGAGTTCTCCAACTGTCTTTCCTCCTTTTTGATTTAGTTTTTCAAAATACATTTGAACCCAAGATGGAATTCCAGAAATAACAGACATATTTTCATTGATTGTTTCTTCTACAACAGCATTAACTTTGGTTTCCCAATCGTCAATGCAATTGGTTTCCCAAGAAGGAAGTCTGTTTTTTTGCAAGTATTTAGGAACAAAATGAGCTACAATTCCAGATAATCTTCCAAGTTTTATTCCGTTTTTTTCTTCTAATGTTGGACTTCCTTGCAAGAAAATCATTTTGCCATCAACAAATTTTGAATTTCCTGTTTCGTGAATGTAACTTAATATTGCATTTCGTGCTGCTTCGATATGAAAAGGCATACTTTCTTTAGTAAGCGGAATGTACTTTGCTCCAGATGTTGTGCCAGAAGTTTTGGCAAAATAAAGTGGTTTTCCTTTCCAAAGTATATTTTCTTCGCCTTTTACAACTTTGTCAATATAAGGTTTTAATTCTTCATAATCTCTTATTGGAACTTGCTTTGCAAATGCTTGAAAGGATTTAATTTGTTCAAAATCATGGTCTTTTCCAAACTGAGTATTTTCCGCTTGACGGATTAAATCTTTAAATACTCTTTGTTGAGTTTCAATAGGATTACTTGCCCATTTCAAGGTTTTTTTATAAATTTTCTTGGCGAATATTTTTGCTGCAATTGATTTTATTGACATGTTATAAAGACGCTAATTTTACCACTAAGACGCTAAGTCGCAAAGTTTTATTTTTTAATTTTTGATTTTTCAGCTTTTATTCTTGCTTCTTCTTCGGCAACTTCTTTTCTTAATTTTAGTTCAGATTCTGTTGCTGTTAATTCTAAATCTGGCAAAGTATCGACAGAAATTGCTAATATAGAGTCTTTATTTACTTTGGAATATTCAAGATTACCGCTCAATACTTTTTTTATAGATTCAAGATATGCTTCATTTTTCTTTATTGCAAATTCTAAAGAATCAGATTTCAGAGCCATTTCGGTTGCTTCTTTTCTCAATTTAGAAGATGAATATCCAGGAATATATTCTCTTAATGGAGTAAAAGCAATAATGAAAGTTGTAAATGTAATTATCAAAATTGTTCCAATTGATGCAACAACAAAAACATTCATTAAAGTTAATCTTAACGAAAATATTTCTTCAAAAGTATCTTCGTTTAAGATAACCAATCGGTTTTTTGTAAATAATCTTTTCTTTAATAATTGTTTTTTGTGGCGTTTTTTAGACATGGTTTTTATATATCATACAAATATAGAAAATTTGTGGTTTTTTTGTTTATGAAACTTTTAACGTTGTTTGATTGTAAATATATTGTAGAAAATTAAATGTGTTGTTTTTTCTTTTTACATTTGCAATATATTATTAATTAAGAATTTGCGAAAGCATAAATTTTATAAATCATGGGAAGAATGGGAGCAACTGAATGGATTGTAATTGGTGTTGTTATTTTACTGCTTTTTGGAGGTAAAAAAATTCCAGAATTAATGAAAGGATTAGGTTCTGGAGTTAAAGAATTTAAAAATGCAGCAAAAGGTGAAGACCAACCTGCAGATTCTAAAAAAGAAGAAACTAAATAGTTTTTATTAAATTTTAATATTAAAATTCCAAATTCCAATTTTTATTGTTGGAGTTTGGAATTTTATTTTTGATTTTTTTTACAAAACCATCGTCAACTGAATTCGTTTTCTGTCTTCATCAACCTCAACCACTTTTACTTGAACGTGTTGGTGGAGTTTTACAACTTCGTTTACATCGCTAACAAAACCTGCTTTTAGTTGCGAAATATGTACCAAACCACTTTCTTTTATTCCAATATCTACAAAGCAACCAAATGCTGTAATGTTGTTTACAATTCCGGGTAAAATCATTCCGGTTCTTAAATTTTTTATAGAAGTTACTGTTGGATCAAACTCAAAAACTTTGGCAGATTTTCTTGGATCTAGACCTGGTTTTTCTAATTCTTTTACAATGTCTTTTAAGGTTAAAATTCCAATTTCTTTGCTAACATAATCTTCTAGATTTATTTTAGATATTTTTTCTTTATTGGCAATTAATTCTGAAACTTTTATTCCTGAATCTTTTGCCATTTTCTCCACAATTCCGTAAGCTTCTGGATGAACTGCCGAATTATCTAACGGATTTTTTCCGTCTTTAATTCTGATAAAAGCTGCGGCTTGTTGGTATGCTTTTTCGCCTAATCGTGGAACTTTTTTAAGTTGTTTTCTATCTTCAAATGCTCCGTTTTCTTGTCTGAAAGCAACAATATTTTCGGCCATTTTTTCGCCAATTCCAGAAACGTAACTCAACAGCGATTTACTTGCGGTATTAATGTTAATTCCAACTGAATTTACGCATCGAACTACAACCGAATCTAATTCTTCTTTCAATTTTATTTGATCAACATCGTGCTGGTATTGTCCAACTCCAATAGATTTTGCATCAATTTTTACCAATTCTGCCAATGGATCTGAAAGTCGTCTTCCGATAGAAACCGAACCACGAACGGTAACATCATAATTTGGAAATTCATCTCGAGCAATTTTACTCGCTGAATATACCGATGCTCCAGCTTCAGAAACTACAAATACTTGTAATGACTTATCAAAAGCAATTTTCTTAATAAAAAACTCTGTTTCACGGCTTGCTGTTCCGTTTCCAATAGAAATTGCTTCGATATTATAGGCATTGACCATCGAACGAATTTTTTTCATCGCCATAACATCTTCTTTTTGTGGCGCATGCGGATAAATGGTTTCGTTGTACAACAAATCACCTTTTTCGTCAAGGCAAACTACTTTACAACCACTACGAAATCCTGGATCTATTGCCAAAATTCGTTTTTCTCCTAATGGTGGCGCCAATAACAATTGTCCTAAATTATTAGCAAAAACATCAATGGCTGTTTTATCGGCTTTGGCCTTGGCTTCTTGCAAAGTTTCATTAGAAATTGCTGGTTCTAAAAGGCGTTTGTAACTGTCTTTTATAGCTAATTCTAAATGGGATTTGGCTTCAGAACGACTGTTAGTAATGATGTTTTCTTCAATAAAATCTAAAGCTTCTTGTTTTTCTATTTCGATATTTAGTTTTACAAATCCTTCGCTTTCGGCACGTAACATAGCCAATAATCGGTGTGATGGTGCTTTAGAAATTGGTTCTGACCAATCGAAATATTGAGAAAATTTTTGAGCTTCTGGATTTGCGATGTTCGAAGCAATCTCGTCTTTTTTAGCTTTTGAAACTTTTGTAGAAACTATTCCATTTCGCTGAAATAATCTTCTAAGATTTTTTCTAATATAAATGTTTTCGTTAATCCATTCGGCAATAATATCTCTTGCGCCTTGCAACGCATCATCTTCGTTTACAACGTTTTTATTAAGATATTTTGATGAAATAAAATCGATATCTTCATTTCCTTGCGACATAATTATTTTTGCCAAAGGTTCTAATCCGTTTTCACGAGCAACATCGGCTTTGGTTTTTTTCTTCTTTTTATAAGGTAAATACAAGTCTTCTATTTCTTGTAAATCGAAACTTTTTTCAATTTTAGATTTCAATTCAGGCGATAATTGACCTTGTTCTTCTATTGTTTTTAAAATACTTTCTTTGCGTTTTACAATTTCGTCATATTGTTTAGAAAGTTTTGCAATTTGTTCAATAATTACCTCATCTAGATTGCCAGTTTGGTCTTTTCGGTAACGAGAAATAAACGGAATTGTGCAATCTTCATTGAGCAATTTTAACGTTGCTTCAATGTTTTTAGGAATTGTATTAACTTGGCTTTGAATGAAATTTATATTGGTCATTATGGTAGTAAATAATTAATCCTGAACAATAAAATCCTTAGAGTCTTCTTTCTTAAATTCAGGTTGAATATTGATGTGATTGATGTGGAATTGTGTAAATAAAACCTGTTCTATTTTGTCCAAAAGTTCATTAAATTCACTCATTTTTATATCTTCAGAACAATCTAAATGTGCTTCGAGATGCAATTCGTCATCGTTTAAATTCCAAATATGAATGTGATGCAACTTGTTTACACCTTCTATTTTATGTACTTCGCGAACAATTTCTTTAATGTCAATATTATCTGGTGTAAAAAGCATCAAGATTTTTGTGGACGTTTTTATTAAATCAACTCCAACTACAATTAAGTATATAGCAATTAAAATTGTCATTACACTGTCTACCCAAAACCAACCAAAATATTTCATCAATAATCCACCAATTAAAACTGCCACAGAAGCCATCATATCTGTAAACAAATGCAAATATGCCGATTTCATATTAAGATTGTGTTCGGCATCTTTTTTTAATAGTAAAGCTGAAAATCCATTGACTGCAATTCCTAATATAGATAACCAAATGACCAAATTGGATTCGATTATTTTAGGTTCTATAAATCGTTCTATTGCGCCATAAATTAAAAATAATGCTACAATAATTAAGGTTGAAGCGTTTACAAAAGCCGCAATAAGTTCTGCACGTTTAAATCCGAAAGTATGATTTAAAGATGCTTTTCGTTTGGATAATTTATTAGCATACAAACTAAAAACTAAAGTCAAAACATCTGAAAAATTATGTAACGCATCTGATATTAACGCTAAACTTCCAGAGAAAATTCCGCCAACAACTTGTGCCGAAGTAATTAAAATATTGAGTAAAATAGAATAAATTAAATTTTTTCCTTTTACTTCGTGTTTATGAATGTTTACGTGATTGTTTGACATTTTTGTGTTATTTAATGTCGTTTAGAATTTCAAGAATTTGAAATTTTAATTTTGGTAAGTCCGTTTGAAAAGTATTCCAAACAGCATCGTGATCGACTTTAAAATATTCGTGAACTAAAAAATTTCTCATTCCTTTGGCTTGAATCCAAGCAACATTTGGATATTTTGATTTTAAATCGTCTTCAACATGAGTTATCGCTTCTCCAATTATAGCAATATTCCTTAAAATTGCATCTTGTTTTATCCAATCTTCTAAATAATCACCATAGGACAAATCTTTAGTTATTATTTCTATTTTTTCAATACATTCTACAACATGTTGCAAACGAAATAAATTTTTTTCATTGTCCATAAATTACTTTTAAATCTTTAAAAACGTTTGCTTTTAACAAATGATGAACTGCATTTTCTGAAACTAAATCAACTTCTTTATGAAGATTTTCTTGTAATTTATTTTGAATATCAACTAAACCAAAAAGTGAAATTGGCGAATTAAAACTATACAAAATATCAATATCGCTTGATGTTTTTTCTTCGTTTCTGGCCACCGAACCAAACAAACCAATACGTTTTGGGTTGTATGGCATTAAGGTTTCAATAATAATATCTATTTCTATTTGTGATACCATTTTACAAATTTACTAAATTAATTACAACTAATTTTATCAACTCGAGTCGCGTGTCTTCCTCCTTCAAAATTAGTGTTCAAAAAAGCATCAACCATTTCTACAGCTTGAGCAATTGAAGTGAATCGTGCCGGAATACTTATAATATTGGCATCATTATGTTGTCTGGCAAGCGTTGCAATTTCTTTTGTCCAACAAATTGCGGCTCTAATTCCTTGATGTTTATTGGCTGTCATTGCAATTCCGTTTCCGCTTCCGCAAATAAGAATACCAAAAACGGCAATTTTATTTTCAACATCAACAGCAACCGAATGACCAAAATCTGGATAATCTACACTATCAAAAGTATTGGTTCCGTGATTGATAATTTCATAACCTTTGGTTTCTAAAAATGCTACAATTGCTTTTTTATAATCTGGTCCGGCGTGATCGTTTCCTATTGAGATTTTCATAAACTATTATTTTTTAATTCGTTTTCTATTTCTTCAATTGTTGGCAAGCTGCTTTTTAAATCTTCTGGAATTATTTCAGTTAATTGAAATTCGCTTATACCTATTGGTTTATTTAAATCGCGCAAAGCAAATTCTGCTTCAATATTATTTTTATCTCTACACAAAAGTATTCCTATTGTAGGTTTATCATCTTCATTTTTCAACAATGTGTCTATTGCAGATAGATAAAATTTATTTTGCCTGCATATTCTGGTATAAATTTTGTGTTTTTTAATTCAATTACAACATAACATTTTAATTTGATATGATAAAAAAGTAAATCTATTGAATAATCATTTTCGGCAATTGCAAATCGATATTGTTGTGCTACAAATGCAAATCCTTTACCTAATTCTAATAAAAATTTCTTTAAATGATGAATCAATTGGTTTTCTATGTCTTTTTCTTTAGCAGAAGTTGATAGTGTTAAAAAATCAAATATATAAGGGTCTTTCAACGTTTGCTCTGCTAAATCTGAAAATGGTTTAGGCAAAGTATATTTGAAATTGTTAATTGCCTTTCCGTTTCTTTCAAACAAGTTTGTTTTAATTTGAAGTGCCAAAACATCTCTACTCCAGTTATTTTCAATAGTTTGTTGAATGTAAAATGTTGCTTCTTGAATGTCTTTTGATTTACTGTAAATCAATATATTGTGTCCCCAAGGAATTTGGGCAACAAGCTGTTGCCTAATTTCAGAATTATTATAAAAAGAATAAAAATTGCGGATGTATTTTATATTTCTTGTCGAAAAACCTTTTATTTCTGGAAATTCCTCTTTTAAATCTAATGAGATTTGATTTATTAGTTTATCGCCCCAATTATAAAACTCTTGTTTTTCAGAAATCAATTTACCTAATTCCCAATAAAAAAGAATTAATTCAGAATTAACCGCAATTGCTGCTTTTATTTGAACCGAACGAATTTTACCTTTTAATTCATTTATCCAAATTTTATAATCGGTATTTATTTGATTTAAATCAGACATTTCTAAAAATATTATATTTACAAAATTAATCATTTAAAAATGAAATCGCTATTAAAACATTTGTTGTAAACAAAACCAATAAATAAAAAGCGATACCATAAATGACCGATAAAAAACAATTTTTACATTTATGAAATTTACAGCAACTATTTCAAGATTTGGCGAAAGTGAAGTTTTTTGGACTTCTATTATTATTATTCCTGATGAAATCTATCAAAAAATGATTCTTCTTTCTCCAAAAAAACGAATTGTTTGCACACTCAATAATTCTTATACCTTTCATTGTGCAATGATTCCGAAAAATCCTTTTCATTATATAATGTTGAGTAAAGAAAAAATAAAAGAATTGAAACTAAATATAAATGATGAAATTTCTGTTGAAATAATTGCAGATAAAAGTGAATACGGAATAGATGTTTCGGATGAATTTCAAGAGGTTTTAGATTGTGATGAAATTGGTGAAATATTATTCAAAAAACTTACACCTGGAAAACAAAGAAGTTTGATTTATTTAATGAATAAAACTAAAAATTCTAATCTAAAAATAGAAAAATGTTTCGTCATTTTAGAACACTTAAAAAGAAACAAAGGAATACTTGACCTTGAACTACTTAACCAAGATTTTAAAAATTATAGAAATAAACAAAAATTATAACTATCTGATAATCATCACTAAATAGGTAATCTTAATGTTAATTTTTTGTATTGTTAATAGTGTTTTGTAATGTGTTGAAAATCAGTTAACGTTAAATTAACATACAATGTTAACAACTTTATATAGTTTTTTAGAACTTTTTCTTGGTTGTATATAAATAAATTGTAATCAAAAATTAACATTAGAAATCCTAATTTAGTTTAGTCTATTTTTAGAAAAGTTATCAATAAAATTTTATAGTTTTTCAACAGAAAATGCAATTCAAAGTTATCTACAAAAAGTAGGTTTTTTTAGTTGTCAACAACTGTTTATAAAAAATAAAAAAAGCTTAAAAATGAGTGCTTTACTTTCTTAAAAGTATGTTAATAAAAACATATAAATAAATATAACTACAAAAACTACTATTTAAAAATAAACTTATTGTACCAATTAACACGCTATAATAACCACCAAAAATTAATTTAAATTTAAAATATTTTTTTGTTGTATTTAATATATGTTGACAACTTTCATTTTTAGAAAATAAAATAAAGAGAAAAGAATATAGACTTTAAACAATATCTAAATTAGTATTTAAGTTATCTAAAATTTCTTTTACTTCTTCTTTATCGTTTGGATGCACTTTTAATTGAATACCTCCATAAGCTATAGTTGCCATTGGATTTATAGAAATTAAATTTTCGTTTAGAAATAAATATTGTATTCCTTTATAATCTAAAATAGTTTTTAAAATAGTGATTTCGTGAGGAAAATTAAAAGTGGCTATTGTTATAAATTCGATCATTTTTTATTTTTTATAAAGATACAAAAGTTATTTTTTCAATAAATCTATTCTCTATTTTCTATTTTCTATTTTCTTATTTGTAATTTTAAACCTTATTAAGAAAAAGAATATGAGTAAATTCCCAAAAAAGTTTGGAAAAATAGAGAAAACCTTCTCTGAAAAGATTTTAAAAATACTATCACAAAATGCCAATAAACCATTCAATTACAAGCAAATATGCGCTGTTCTTGAATTGAATGATACCAAAAGCAGAAACGAAATTATTAAAGATTTAAAAATCCTTACTGCACAAAAAGTTATTATTGAAAACGAACCTGGAAGTTATTTAGTGAAAGCAATTTCGCAAGATTATTATGAAGGAACAATTGATATGACTTCAAGAAGAACCGCTTATTTTATTTCACCTGATTTTGAAGTTGATGTTTTTATTCCAACAAATAACTTGAATCATGCTTTAGATAAAGATAAAGTTAAGGTTTATGTTTACAATCGTCGTCGTGGTATAAAACCTGAAGGTGAAGTAATTGAAGTTCTAGAAAGAAACAAAACAGAATTTGTTGGAGTTATAGATATTCAAAAGAATTTTGCTTTTGTTTCTACTGCAAATGCTAAAATGTATACCGATATTTTTATTCCAAAAGATAAATATAACGGCGCAGAACAAGGCGATGTTGTTGTAGTTAGAATTGAAGATTGGCCCAAAAAAGCAGATTCACCTTTTGGTTCAGTAATTAATGTTTTAGGAAAACCTGGAGAACACGATACCGAAATTCATGCCATTCTTGCCGAATATGGTTTACCGTATGATTTTCCGGTTGAAGTAGAAGTTTTTGCACAAAAATTAGATACAGCCATTCATCCAGAAGAAATTGCAAAGCGTCGTGATATGCGCGATACATTGACCTATACGATTGATCCAAAAGATGCCAAAGATTTTGATGATGCCTTGTCGTTCAAAAAATTAGAAAACGGAAATTACGAAATTGGAATTCACATTGCCGATGTTTCTCACTATTTACAAGAAGGAACAATTTTAGATGATGAAGCTTACAATCGTGGAACTTCGGTTTATTTAGTAGATAGAGTTGTACCAATGTTGCCCGAAGTTTTATCAAATTTTGCTTGTTCGCTTCGTCCAAATGAAGAAAAATATACTTTTTCTGCTATTTTTGAAATTGATAATAAGGCAACGGTTTTAAATCAATGGTTTGGAAGAACAGTTATCAATTCTGACCAACGTTTTGCTTATGAAGAAGCGCAAGTAATAATCGAAACAAAAGCTGCTACAATTCCGGCAGAAATTTCTCTTACAGGAAAAGAATATAAAGCATCCGATGAAATTACCGAAGCTACTTTAAAATTAGACGAATTAGCTAAAATTCTTCGTAGAAAAAGAATGAGTGAAGGCGCAATTTCATTTGATAAAGTAGAAGTAAAATTCAATTTAACAGATGATGGCGAACCAGAAGGAGTTTATTTTAAAGTTTCTAAAGATGCCAATCATTTGATAGAAGAATTTATGCTTTTGGCAAATAGAAAAGTTGCCGAATATATTGGTAAACAAAAGAAAACATTTGTTTACAGAATTCACGATGAACCTAATGAAGACAAGCTTTTTGCAATGCAAGCTTTGATTTCTAAATTTGGTTATAAGATAGATTTACGCGATAAAAAAGACATTTCTAAATCGTTAAACCAATTAATGGCAGACGTTAACGGAAAAAAAGAGCAAAATTTAATTGATACTTTGGCAATTCGAACGATGAGTAAGGCCAAATATTCTACAGAAAATATTGGTCATTACGGATTAGCTTTTGATTATTACAGCCATTTTACATCACCCATTAGACGTTATCCAGACGTAATGGTACATCGTTTACTTCAATTTTATTTGGACGGCGGAAAATCAGTTTCTGCAGAAGTCTATGAAGAAAAATGTGAACATTCAAGCAATATGGAAAGTCTTGCGACAAATGCCGAGCGTGATTCAATCAAATACATGCAGATAAAATACATGCAAGATCACAAAGACGAAGAGTTTTTGGGAGTTATTTCTGGAGTTACTGAATGGGGAATTTATGTAGAAATTGTATCAAATAAATGCGAAGGAATGTGTAGAATTCGCGAAATAAAAGATGATTATTACACCTTTGATGAAAAACAATATGCACTTGTAGGCGAAATTTCTAAGAGTATTTTACAATTAGGCGACGAAGTTTACGTTAAAGTAAAGAACGCCGATTTGGTTAAGAAACAGCTTGATTTTACCTTCTTAAGAAAAAATGAGTAGTTATTAAGTGTTCAGTGCTCAGTTTTTAGTGTTCAGTTAAAAGAATTATTATGAAAAAAATATTTTTTAGTTTACTAGTAATAAGTCAAATAGCATTTTCGCAAACCGAAAAAGAAGTTGGCGATTTTAATAAAGTAACTTCATTTGACAAAATAGACGTTTTGTTAGTTCCATCTAATGAAAACAAGGTAGTTTTAGTTGGAGATAATTCAGAAATTGTAGAAGTTGTCAATAAAAATAGCGAACTAAAAATTAGAATGCCGTTAACTAAATTATTATCTGGCGATGGTGTTTCTGCAACTGTTTATTTTAAAGAAATTGATGCTGTAGAAGCTAACGAAGGTTCTAGAATTGCATGTCAAACTACTTTTGATACTACAATTTTTGATGTTATTGCCAAAGAAGGATCAGAAATTAAAATTAAAATTAATGTTGAAAAATTAAATTTAAGAGTTGCAAATGGTTCAACAGTTTCTATATCTGGAAAAGCTAATTATCAGGACGTTATAGTAAACTCTGGAGGAAATTATGAAGCAGAAAAGTTAACAACTAAGTAAACCACAATTACTTCAAATGCTGGAGGCAATGCAACTATTTTTGCAACTGATTTAGTTGATGCAAAGGTTCGCGCTGGTGGAAAAATATTAATCCACGGAAACCCTAAACAAATAAATCAAAAAATTATTGCTGGCGGAAGAATAGAAGAAGTAAAATAAAAAAGTATAAAATAGAATTTATTTACTATTTTTGAGAAACTTGAAACTTTCAACTTGAAACCTTCAACTCGAAACTATTAAAAAATGATTAACGATATTTTATCTGCCATTCCTTGGGGAATTTTACTTGCATTTACCATTGGACCAGTTTTTTTTGTTTTACTAGAAACTAGCATTACCAAAGGATTTAGAGCCGCAATGGTATTAGATTGCGGTGTTGTTTTTGCAGACCTGGTTTTTATTCTAATTGCCTATTTTAGTACAAACCAAATACTAGAGAAACTAAAAGATGATCCGGGATTATTTGTTTTTGGAGGTGCAATTATGTTGAGCTTTGGTATAATATCTTATATAAAAGAGAAAAAAGATTTTGAAAAAAAACAACAAGAAGAACTTGATGATGAAGATAATATTCCTAAAAACAATTATTTAGGATTGTTTTTTAAAGGATTCTTTTTAAACTTTATAAACATTGGTGTTTTAGGTTTTTGGCTTGGAATTATTATTGTTTTTGGACCAAAACTAAATATGGAAACCGATAGAATAATTATGTTTGTTTCCACAATAATCATAACCTATTTTCTTATAGATATATTAAAAATAAATGTTGCAAAACAATTAAAATCCAAATTAACACCATTTAATATTTATAAAATAAAACGAACAATAAGTGTTGTTTTAATGATTTTTGGAAGCTTTCTGATGGTACAAGGGTTTTTTCCTAAAGAAAAGCAATTGATAAAAGAAAAGATAGAACAATTAAACAATCAAAATTAAACTTAGTTGTACTCTTTTCTAAAAATCCCACCACAGATTCACAGATTATCAAAATAATTAAATAAACATGTTGATAGGTGGTGAAAATTTATATTTTTATCAAGCATGCTTTAAGTCAAAAAAGCAAAACTACTGACTTAAAACCCATTGTGGTTTATTTAAAGGATTAAACGTACTTTTACATAAAATTTTACATTCTTACATTAATAATTTCATGAAAAATTTCTTAATTAATCGTTTTTCAATTCTATTTAATTTTATTATAATCTATTGTATACTAGGTTTTTCAATTAGAACTGTTTTGTTTTTTTTGTCCTTTAAATCAATTGATTTTTCTATTTTAAACCTTTTTAAAATTTATGGATTGGGCTTCCTTTTTGATATTGGAACAGCTGTTTTTTTTAGTTTTATTTATGGATTGTATTTATTAATTCTACCAACAAAATTTATTGGAACATTATTCGATAAATCAATTACATATTTCATTTTATTCTTTACTTTTTTTATCACAGTTTTTTCTTTTTTGGCTGAGTTTCCTTTTTGGGATGAATTCAATACGCGCTTCAATTTCATTGCCGTAGATTATTTAATTTATACTTATGAAGTTGTTGAAAACATCAATCAATCATATCCTTTGCCAGTTTTGATTTTTACTTTATTACTTCTCACAGGATTATTTTTCTTTTATTTTAGAAAAACTAATAAATTCAAAACAGTTTTTTCTAATAAAATGGTTTTCAAGAAAAGACTTGTTTACATGCTGATTTTATCTTTTATTGGTTTTATTTATATTCAATTTATTACCAACAAGCAGGCAGAAACTAGTGAGAATCTTTATGTAAACGAACTATCAAAAAATGGTGTTTATTCTTTTTTTGCTGCCTTTCGTTCTAACGAATTAGATTATGAAACGTTTTATCAAAAACTTTCTAATCAAGAAGCATTTTCTATAATTAAAAAAGATATACTACAAAATAATCAAACATTTACAAATAACGAAATGACAAGTTTGGATAGAAAAGTCACAAACGAAGGAGTTGAAAACAACCCAAATGTTATTTTAATTTGTATAGAAAGTTTTAGTGCCGAATTCATGACAGCTTTTGGAAATAAAGAAAATCTTACTCCAAATCTAGATAAATTGTCAAACGAAAGTGTCTTTTTCACCAATCTTTATGCTACAGGAACAAGAACCATTCGTGGTATGGAAGCATTAACTCTTTCTGTTCCGCCAGCTCCAGGAAACAGCATTGTGCGTCGTCCAGATAATTCTAATTTATACTCAATTGCAACCGTCTTAAAACAAAAAAATTATAATCTAAATTTTATTTATGGTGGTGATGGATATTTTGATAATATGAATACTTTTTTTGGAGGTCAAGGTTTTAATATTGTTGATAGAAATAGAGGAAATCCTCTTGCCGACGATATAAAAACTAAAAGAATAAACATTGAAGATAGCGAAGTAACCTTTGAAAACGCTTGGGGAATTTGTGATGAAGATATTTATAAAAAAACTTTAAAAGTTGCAGATGCAAACTATGCTACAAAACAACCTTTTTTCGATTTTATTATGACTACTTCTAATCACAAACCATTTTCTTTTCCAAAAGGAGCAATAGATATGCCACAAGGAACACGAGAATCTGTAATAAAATATACCGATTTTGCCATCGGAAAATTTATTGCAGAAGCTAAAACTAAACCATGGTTTAAAAATACAGTTTTTGTTATTGTTGCAGATCATTGTGCTAGTAGCGCAGGAAAATGGGAAATTAATATAGATAAACATCATATTCCAGCAATGATTTATAACTTAAATACAACACCCGAAAAAGTAAATAAATTAGTATCACAAATAGATTTAATGCCAACCGTTTTTGGATATTTAAACTGGAATTATAACACCTCTTTATACGGAAAAGACATTCGTTTTATACAACCCAGTCAAGAAAGAGCATTGTTAGGAAATTACAGAACATTGGGATTGCTTCAAAACTCAATTTTTACAGAAATTAACGACAGAAGAAAATGCAATCAATATCAATGGAAAGCTTCTAATAAAGAAATGAAAGCTATAAAAAGCCAAGATATAACTTTAAAAAAGCTAACCATAGCCAATTACCAAACAGCAAGTTATAGATTTAAAAAAGGTTTAATGAAAGCGAAATAAAACAATAATTTAATAAAGTTATCGCTTGTTATGAAGAAATTATTTAGAATTTATTTCTTTCTTTTCTCCCTTTCATTTTATGGACAAAATGATACGATTTCGGTTGTTTATCATACAGAAAATGATTTTGTTATTCCAAAAAACACTAAAATAGTTTACAGAGGATTTTTAAATGAAGTTTTTATTGATGTTCCTAATTCAAAATCATTCGAGGTCGAAGGAATAGGTGTTTCAAAAAAAGAAAAAAACACCTACAATATTAATCCATCATCAGGAACAGATGTTATTATTAATATATCTGGAGTTTTAAAAAATGGAAAGAAATTTTCTGAAAAGCAACTTTTTAAAATTCGCAACCTTCCAAATCTTCAAATGAACATTAATAATCTTAATGGATTTCAAGTTAGAATGCAAAAACAAAACCTTTTAAACGCTGTAATAAAAGGTAGTTTTCCAGATAAACATATTGGATTAAATTGTACTATTAAAAGTTTTGAATTAAGAATACCAGGATATAGTTCTTTTCATATTGATGGAAACAAAATTAAAGAAGAGTATTATAAAAAAATACATAGCAAGGTAAAGATAGGCGATGAAATAGTTATATGCGATATAAGATTTTCTGTAAATATTAACGCATTAATTTGTAAAATTAATCCAATTGTTATAGAAATTTATTAATTTATGTTTTACGACGATAGGAGAAATCACATATTAAATATCACATAATGAGATTTTTCGTTCCTCAGAATGACAAAATTGTATTTAAAATTTCGGATTCGAACATAACTTTAATTAATTTTTAGATTCTGAAACAAGTTCAGAATAAAAAAAAAGAGACACATTTCTGTATCTCTTCTTGAGGCATCGTCCGGATTCGAACCGGAGTAGGAGCTTTTGCAGAGCCCAGCCTAGCCGCTCGGCCAC
>NZ_JAYVFH010000116.1:0-11782 GCF_043773265.1 Flavobacterium sp.
AAAACAGGAAAAACTCCTGAAAAAGAAATAGAAAAAGCAGAAAACATAAGATTGAGATATTTTGAACTTAAAAATAAGAGAAATGAAAAATAAAGAAAAAGAATTAGAAATGTTCTCTTTTGACAAAATAAAAGATGAATTTATTGGCGAAGTTGGAACTGTAAAAAGAACGCTTTATGAACAAGAACTTCAAATGGAAATTCTTGGCGATTTAATAAAAAAAGTTCGTCTTGAAAGAAATATGACGCAAGAAGAACTTGGAAAGTTAATCGGAGTTCAAAGAGCACAAATATCAAAACTTGAAAACAATACAACAAACGTTACAATTGAAACAATTTTGAGAGTTTTTAGCGCATTAAAAGCTAAAGTGAATTTTAACGTGGAAATTTTAAATAGTAACGTAAAAATTGCCGGATAAAACTACTTCTGCCATCAGCAGTTACAAGAAATTGCTAGGCATGGGATTTATTTGAAATCGGAAAGGTAATTAATTTAAAGTTTTTTCTATATTTGAAAAGGCTTGGTCTTGGTTCATCGCCACTTTTTGAAGCCGCGAAACGTTATAGCCAATATTACCAAAAAATCGATAAAAAAACAAAGAAACATGAAAAAAATTATTTTAGGATTATTATTAATCTCATTCCAAGGTTATTCTCAACTTTCTGGAGGAATAAAAAGCGGAGCTCTTTTGAGTAATTTTAAATTTGAAAATTCTGAATCTGAAAAAAGTGGTTTAAAACCCTCATTCTATGCTGGAATTTTTATAGAGTATAAATTTAAAAGAGTTGCTCCAGAATTTGAAGTTAGTTATAATCAGAGTGGGAATAGAGGTTCAATTTTAATTAGACAAAACTTTGATGATGTTCCTACTAAATTATATTCTAACTATAAACTTAATTTATTAATGTTTTCAGTTGCATCTAAATTCTATCTAACTAAAAAATTTAATTTAAAATTTGGAGTACATTATAGTCAAGTGTTATATGTTGAGAATTCTATTGAAAATTTTCCTGGCATCAATGGAGCTTTAAAAACTGATCTGACTGATTCTTGGAAAAAAAATGATTTTGGTGTCCTATTTGGTGTTAACTTTGATATTACAAAACATTTATTTCTAGATGGAACATATTTAATTGGGCTTTCTGACTTGAGAGAAATACCAAAATATGAGGTTAATAATCGAATGATTAAAATTGGAGCTGGTTACAAATTTTGAGAAAGAAAAAAAACTGGCTATAACAGCAATTTGCGTCAATGGCGTTGGCTTGGGATTTATTTGGACGCTTGGTCTCTTATCTTTTTTCTTTCAATCATATTTTTTCTTTCAAAGTTTTCGGTATATTTGCTTTGGTCTGTGGTAAAAACAGCAACAGACATAAAGCGTGGGACCGTTGTGCGACACTTTGGAGCGACAGAAAACCGAAAAAATAATAGAAAATTTATTGGAGAATACCATAAATTGGTATATTTGTAAAAAATATAAAATTATGGCACGAAACACATCAATTTTAATTGGAGAATATTACGAAAGTTTTATAAACAGACAAATTGCAACAGGAAAATATAATTCTGTAAGCGAAGTTGTTAGAACTGCTTTGAGACATTTTGAGCAGGAAGAAATTCAAACTAAATCTCTAATTGCGGAATTAGAACTTGGAGAAAAAAGCGAAAAAATTAGAAATTTTAACCGAACAGAAAATCTAAAAAGGTTAAACGACAATTTCCAAAAGTAATGGCTGAACATATTATAAGTGAAAAAGCTTTAGACGATTTGAATAATAATTGGATTTACACGGCTGAAAATTGGTCGGTTCAACAAGCGAACCGATATTATAATTTGATAATGGATGAAATAGAATATGTAGCGGAAAACTTTGAAACAACAAAAGATTTTGGAAACATTCGTAAAGATTATCGATATTCAAAAGTGAAATCGCATTTAATATTTTGTAAACAAATTGAAAATACAGAAATGGAAGTTGTGAGAATTTTGCACGAAAGAATGGATATTAAAAATAGAATTAACGATTAAAAAAGAAAAAGTGATCGCACAACAGCGGTGTCTCCATACTTCGCAATAATACTATTTATTAAAAATGTAAATAATTTATATTTAATTTGTTGTAAGCTTCGAGGTCAAAGACCATCGCAGAGCTTGAATAATATATAAATCCTTGATAGCGAAAACTATTGAGGATTTTTTTTATATTTGAAAATGAATATGCATTTTATTAAAATTGTGATGATTTTATTGAGTGTATTTATGATTTGTATGCTATTTTATCAGAAAATACTCTTAAAAACACGTTTGAAAATTAATCTTAAACATAATTTTGAATGAATATGAAAAAAATTATATTTCTAATAATCATAATTTCATTTGTTTCTTCTTGCATTCCAGAATATTATATATATAAAATTCAACTTAATAAACCAACCGTTTCGAATGATCTAAAGTTTGAGGATGAAAAACTCTCAATCGAGTTTTCATTTAAGCAATCAGAAGTTGCGTTTAAGATTAAGAATAATAGTGATAAACCACTAAAAATAATTTGGGATGAGGCATCGTTCGTTTATAATGGAGAAGCTCAAAAAATTATACATAAGAATGTGAAATTTATTGACAAAGAAAAAACACAAGCTCCTACTGTTATTCCTCCAAAATCTTTTATATCAGATTTAATGCAACCAATTGACGACATAAAATTTAATTCTGGAAATTCATATTGGAGCAGCAAGCTAATCTTCCCTGTAATTTCATATTATAAACCTAAAGATAAAAAACGTATTGAAAGAGTAAAAAAAATTTTGGGAACTAGTGTAAACATCTACATTCCAATTCAGCTTGACGGAAAATCATTTGATTATTATTTTGAGATGGAAGTGATAGATATTCTTTACAAAAAAAGTAAAAATCAAACAAAATCGATTTTATAAAAAAAACAGCACACAACACTAGCTCTACAAAGTATAAAAATCTACTTGTTGCTCTGCGAATGTCTCCAGAGTTCGCAGTAATTCTATTTTTTAAAAAAGTAAATAATTTATATTTAATTTGTTGTATGCTTCGAGGTCAAAGACTATCGCAGAGCTTGAATAATATATAAATCCTTGATAGCGAAAACTATTGAGGATTTTTTTTATATTTGAAAATGTAATTATTAAACTCTAAAAAAGGTCAACTACACCATTAAAAAATTAATGTTATAAAATTATGATTATCAGAGAAGCAAAAATTGACGACATAAAACAAATTCAAATTGTTAGAAATTCAGTAACTGAAAACACTTTGTCAAATCCTAACTTGGTGACTAACGAAGATTGCTTAGAATTTATAACTATTAGAGGAAAAGGTTGGGTTTGTGAAATCAATAATGAAATAGTTGGGTTTTCAATTGCTGACTTGAAGGAAAATAATATTTGGGCACTATTTTTAAAACCTGAATTTGAAAAAAAAGGCATTGGAAAACAACTTCACGACATAATGCTAGATTGGTATTTTATCCAAACAAGTATCAATGTTTGGTTAGGAACAACACCAAATACAAGAGCTGAAACTTTTTATAGAAAAGCTGGTTGGAAAGAAATCGGCAAACATGGAAAAGATGAAACTAAGTTTGAAATGACCTATCATGACTGGAATAAAAGGAAGACAAACCAAAAATAATCACATAGAAATTTATAATAATCAAAGTATCTTACAGTGATTTTATTTCATTAAATTAAGAAAACCAACCAAAAATCACTTCAATATCTGACTTGCATGAATTTTAGTTTTCACTTCAGATATTATGTCATCAATAATTCCGTTTTCATCTATTACAAATGTGGTTCTGTGAATTCCATCATATTTTCTTCCCATAAATGTTTTTGGTCCCCAAACTTCAAATGCATTTAGTACTGATTTATCTTCATCTGCCAATAAAGGAAACTGAAATTTATATTTACTTTTAAAATTTCCTTGTGCTTTGGCATTATCTGCACTAACTCCAAGAAGTGCATAATTATTAGCTTCAAAACGTTCAAAATTATCTCTTAAATCACAAGCTTCGGCGGTGCAACCTGGTGTATTTGCTTTTGGATAGAAAAAAACAACCAACTTTTTACCTTTGTAATCTGTAAGCGAATGAGAAATTCCATCTTGGTCTTTGGATGAAAAATTGGGTGCTTTATCTCCTATTTTTAATGTAGTCATTTTATTTTTGAGTTTATTGTGTGTTGTTTATTGTTATATTTACACTCCAAATTTAACACTTTATGACTAAAAAAGAACGTGCAACATTTGTTATAAATACGTTAAAAGAATTATATCCCACAATTCCAATTCCGCTAGAGCATAAAGATGCTTATACTTTGTTAATTGCAGTTTTGCTTTCTGCACAATGTACTGATGTTCGTGTAAATCAAATTACACCATTATTGTTTGCAAAGGCAGATAATCCTTATGATATGATAAAAATGAGCATCGAAGAAATTAGAGATATTATTCGTCCTTGTGGATTATCGCCAATGAAATCTAAAGGAATTCATGGCTTGTCGCAAATTTTAATAGAAAAATATAATGGCGAAGTTCCACAATCTTTTGAAGCTTTAGAATCTTTTCCTGCTGTAGGACATAAAACGGCAAGTGTAGTTATGAGTCAAGCTTTTGGAGTTCCAGCATTTCCTGTAGATACTCATATTCATCGATTAATGTATCGTTGGAATTTAACTTCTGGCAAAAATGTAGTTCAAACAGAAAAAGATGCCAAAGCAATTTTTCCGATTGAAGTTTGGAACGATTTACACCTACAAATAATTTGGTACGGAAGAGAATATTCGCCAGCACGAGGTTGGAATTTAGAAAAAGATATTATTACCAAAACTATTGGAAGAAAAGAAGTTTTGAAAGAATTAGAAAAAAAAATATCCCGATAATTTTACCGGGATATTTCTTAATTAGCAATGATTTCGAAGTTTCTATTACCTACTTTGATAATTTTCAAAGCTTTAGAATAATTAAGTATGAAATTAATTGTTTCGCTTTTTGGTAACATTTTTGTGTTTGCTAATGCGTTTTTAGAGTAAATTTTAGCCATAGATTTGTTTAAATTATATATCTATAACGAAATAGCAAATGAAATATTGTTTAATTGGTTAAAATTATTTTATTTTTATCAATAACTTTTCTAAGATTCATCAAAGCATATCTCATTCTACCTAAAGCTGTATTGATACTAACACCTGTTAACTCAGCAATTTCGCTAAAGCTAAGATCTTGATAAATTCTCATTATCAGTACTTCTTTTTGGTCTGCTGGAAGTTCTTGAACAATTTTTTGCAAGTCTTTTTCAATAATATCTGTAATAATTCTTCCTTCAGCATTTAATGAGTTGTCTGTTAAAATAGAAAATATTGAAAACTCTTCGGTTTCACGAAGCATTGGCATCTTTTTGTTTTTTCTATAATGATCAACAATTAAATTATGAGAAATTCGCATTACCCAAGGCAAGAACTTACCTTCTTCATTATATGAATTAGATTTTAAAGTTTTAATTACTTTAATAAAAGTATCTTGAAATACGTCGTCTGCAACATCGCGATCTGGCATTTTGGAATATATAAATCCATAAATTTTTTGCTGATGTCTTTTAATTAATATAGCCAAAGCGTTTTCGTCGCCTGCTATATAATTTTTTACCAATAAAGCGTCTGGAATTTGATTAATAGTAGCCATAAAATTTCCTTTTAGTTTTGGGTTAAAAAAGCGTAATGTTTTTTCTAAAAGTAATTTTCTACGATAGGCAACTGTTAAATTTGAATTAATTTATAGCCAAATGTAGCATAAAATTTTATTAAGAAACAAATAAAATTAAAAAATTTAACATTTTAAATGCAATAAAATTCAAATTTCACAATAAAATTGAACAAAATATACTCGTTTTAAAGAATATACTTTATTAAGAAAAATCAAAATTATTGGTAAACTCTAATATAATCAATATAAAAATTTTGAGGAAGGTTAGAATCATCAATTATTGAACCACCAAAGTTTCCGCCAATTGCTAGATTAAGAATGAGGTAGAATTTCTTATCAAATGGCCAAGTATCTTTATTTTTTTCTTCTGGATTAAATGTATAAACTGAATTTCCATCAACAAAGAATTCAATTTTTTCTTTTGTCCAATCAATTCCATATATATGAAATCCATCTTCAATGTTTTCTATTTTTGTTTTTTTAGTATTTATTGAATTTCCGTGACTGTCTTGCGTGTGTAACGTTGTAAAAATCATATCTGGTTCTCTTCCAACATATTCTAAAATGTCTATTTCTCCACATTTTGGCCAACCTTCTTCTCCAATTGTTGAACCTAACATCCAAAATGCTGGCCAAAGTCCATTTCCAACAGGAAGTTTTGCTTTCACTTCAATTTTACCATATTGAAATTCTTTCTTTCCTTTAGTTGTGATTTTTGTTGAAGTATAAATTGCACCTTCTTTTTTTGCTTCAATAATCAATTTTCCTTTTTTGAAAGTATGATTGGTTTTTGTATAAATTTGTTTCTCATTATTTCCCCAACCACAAAGATTTGGGCAACCATTACCAAGTTCAAAATTCCAATTGGTTTGGTTAAGTTTTTTTGAATTAAAATTTTCTTCCCAAACAAGTTTACGTTCTTTATTTTGAGAAATACAAAAATTTGAAACTAACAAAAGTAAAATAATGACTTTTTTCATTTAATTAGAATTAGTATATTGAAAATTTTCTTCAAGTGTTTTATCTGAACTTCCACCAACAAAAACCTTGAAATCACCTGTTTCAGCTTCCCATTTGGAATTGGCTGTATAATATTCGATTGTGCTTTTATCAATAGTGAAATTTACAGTTTTAGATTCGTTTGCTTTTAAATTAACTATTTCAAAACCTTTTAATTCTTTTACCGGTCGAGTTGTACTTCCTATTAAATCACGAATATAAAGTTGTACTACTTCCTTTCCTTCAATATTGCTATTATTTTTTAAGGTAACCGAAACTTCAATTTTTTCATTATTAGAAAATGAATTTGAAGATAATTTTAAATTAGAATATTCAAATTTTGAATAGCTTAAACCATAACCAAATGCATATAAAGGTGAATTTTTTTCGTCAATATAATGTGACCAAAAAACACTATTTGGTTCATTCATTGTTGGTCTTCCTGTGTTTTTATAGTTGTAATAAATAGGAACTTGACCAATATTTCTAGGAAAAGTCATTGGCAGTTTTCCA
This sequence comes from Flavobacterium sp., assembly GCF_043773265.1. Classification (GTDB taxonomy): domain Bacteria; phylum Bacteroidota; class Bacteroidia; order Flavobacteriales; family Flavobacteriaceae; genus Flavobacterium. The sequence continues at coordinate 7,250 of NZ_JAYVFH010000116.1, forward strand.
CTCGGATTGTAATCGCCATATAAAACTTGTGCAATTGCGCTTCCGCTTTGAGTTCCAAGATGCCAAGCTTCTACAATTGCTGGAATATTTTCATCAGCCCAAGGAATTGCTAATGGTCGACCATTATTTAATACCAAAACAATTTTTGAATTTACTTTATATATTTCTTCTAATAATTCTTGTTGCACTCCAGGCAAACCAATATCGGTTCTACTTCTTCCTTCTCCAGTTTGCAATCCATGTTCACCTAAAACCATAATTACTATATCTGATTTTTTTGCTAATTCTATTGCTTCTGCAAATCCTGATTTATCAGTTTCATTAATTGCAGTTTCCCAAATAAATTGAGTTCTTCCAATTGATACATCTGCACCTTTTGAATAATTAATTTGATTTCCAGAATATTTATTTAATCCTTCTAAAACAGAGATTGCTGTGTTATCATCAGCTCCAATTCGCCAATTTCCAAGCGGACTTGTTTTATCATTTGCTAAAGAACCAATCAAGGCAATCTTTAATCCAGATTTTTGTAGTGGTAATAAATTAGTATTATTTTTTAAAAGTACAATCGATTTTTTAGCAATATCCAAAACTCCATCATGAAATTCGGTTTTTCCAACTGTATTTTTCTCATTTATTTCGTCACAATATTTGTATGGATTATCGAATAACCCTAATTCAAATTTTGTTTTAAGAATTCTTCTAGCTGCATCATTAATATTAGATTCTGCAACTTTTCCTTCTTTGACCAAATTTTCTAAATATTCAACATAAACATAGGATTCCATATCCATGTCAGAACCAGCATTAATAGAAGCTTCTGCTGCTTGTTTTCTATCTTTTACATAACCATGATTTACCATTTCATTCATTGAACCCCAATCTGAAACTACAAATCCATCAAATTTCCAATCGCCTTTTAAAATTGTTCTTTGCAAATATTTGCTTCCTGTTGCCGGAATTCCGTTTAGTTCATTAAACGAATTCATGAAAGTTCTAACACCAGCATTTACTGCAGCTTTAAAAGGTGGAAAAATTACATTTTGAAGCGTTTGATCGCTAACATCTACAGTGTTATAATCTCTACCTGATTCTGCAAATGCATATCCTGCAAAATGTTTGGCACAAGCTAAAATAGATTTATTAGACTTAAAATCAGTTCCTTGAAAACCTTTAATTCTTGCTTCTGCAATTCGGCTTCCAAGATAAGAATCTTCACCAGAACCTTCCATTACTCTACCCCAACGAGCATCTCTAGAAACATCTAACATTGGAGCAAATGTCCAATTTATTCCAACAGCTGCTGCTTCTTCGGCTGCTATTTCTGATGATTTTTTAATGGCTTCTAAATCCCAACTTGCAGCTTCTGCTAATGGAATTGGGCTAATCGTTTTATAACCATGAATTACATCAAAACCAAACAATAATGGAATACCAAGACGAGTTTGTTCAACTGCGATTTTTTGTAAAGCTCGAACATCTTTAACGCCTTTTACATTGAGCATTGAGCCAACAAAACCTTTTTTTATATCTTCATATTTTTTTGCAGCCAAACCTTCTTTTGGTGTTGGTCCAGTTATTTCCCAAAAACCATTATATTGATTTAATTGTCCAATTTTTTCTTGCAAAGTCATTATTGATAAAATAGAATCTACTCTTTTATCAATTGGGTTGGAGTGAACATTTGAAGTTGTATTTTTTTGTAAAGAGTTACAACCAACAAGAATTAGTGTAGCAATTAATGATATGTAAAATATATTATTATATTTCATTTTAAACTATTAATGATTAAAAATCAAATAACAAGAAGCAATAATAAAATTACTTCTTGTTAAAAGAAACTAATAAAAAAAAACTATTTTAATTTTATTGATAAACTCTTACATAATCAACTTCCATTGAAGACTGAACAAAAGCTGGATCGATTGCACCACCAAAAGTTCCTCCCATGGCAACATTTAAAATTAAGAAAAAATCGCTATTAAATGGAGTTGTACTAGTGTTTAAAAAAGAATGATATAATTGATCATCTACATAAAACTTAATTGAATTTGATGTCCAAATAGCTTTGTAAATATGAAATTGAGTTGAAGCATCAGCAATAGTTGTTGTGTTTGTAATTCCATTTCCACCAGAATGTCCAGGATAATGCAAAGTTCCATGAATAACATTTGGAATGTTTCCTCTGTGTTCCATAACATCAATTTCGCCACATGATGGCCAAGTATTAGTAGCATAATTTTGACCTAACATCCATAATGCAGGCCAAGTTCCACCACCAGTTGGCATTTTAGCTCTAAACTCGACTTTACCATAATGGAATTCAAATTTATTTTCAGATTTTAATCTTGCAGAAGTATAATTAGAACCACTTAATAATTGAGCTTTAGCAGTAATTTTTAGATTTCCGCCTTGAACAATTACATTATTTGACGAATTGGTATAATATTGTAATTCACTATTTCCCCAACCACCAGAACCAATATCATAATTCCATTTAGAAGTATCTGGTGCACCATCAGTATTAAATTCATCAGACCAAACTAAGTTAGTAAAATCTGTTATTGGATCTTGAACTGGTTGAATAGTTGTAAAAATATGATACCAAGCTAAAGCAGGATTTCCACCCATAACAGCTCTAACAACCATTCGGTTTTCGGTAATTGATAAAATTTCATAAGAACTTTGACCAATATAATATCCCATAAAACCACCATCTGCAATATTCAACATTGTACCTCTAGTTTGACCAGCAACATTGTTAGCAACGACAACAGATTCTGATGGTGATAATGATACCGTTTTAAGTCCAGCAGTATTATAATCATAACAAAAGTCAAATCCGGCTGTTCCTCCTACTACACTTTGAAAATCTTTATTAAAAAATGTTTGTCCACCATTATCTAATTCATATTTTAATAAACTACCATCTTTTGAAAAAGTCATTACGTTTTCATATAGACAACTACTATCTGGAGAACCAGCTTTTTCAAATGGTGCAGCTTGGTAATAATTTGCGAAATAATTTTTAGTTGCATCATTATCATTTTGACCTACACCAAGATGACCAGGTTCTGATGCTGACCAATACCATTGTTTTTGAGTTCCACCAGTTAAAAACTGTACCGCTTCATCATCTGTAAAATTGCTTAAAACTTCAACTTCAATAGTTGTATTAGTTGTAACACCAGCAGTTCCAGATGCAATCACAATAACAGTATAAACATTTACTCCAGTTTGTGTAAATCTTTTTTCAAAAATTCCGCTTGGAGCATTTTGAGAAGTTCCATCACTAAAAACATATTTATATGAAATTGCATTATCTGCAGTTGTGGTAAATTTTACAACACCTGATCCGTCTCCGAAAGGTTCAGTTGCAGTTTTTCCGATGACTTCGGCAGTAACTTGTAAATTTGTTGGTGATTTAATATCGCCAAACGATGCGTCATCTTCTTGACAATTCACGAAAAGAAGTAATGATGCAAAAAGTAAAATATAATTATTAATCTTTTTCATTTTAATATTTTTTTAATTAATTATGGAAATAAACATTATCAACATATACTGTGTTACTTCCTGTTGGAGTTGCTGAGTAAATTAATTGAGCAATGTGTGCTCTAGTCGTTAAACCTGTAAAATTACTTAGCGGAATATCTATACTTATCCAACCACCTTGAGCTGGAGAACTAAATACAATTTCGTGTTCTTTATCATCGCCACCAGCAAAAATTCCGTTGGCACCAAAATCTACAAGTTTTATTCTAAAAACTGTAAAATCTGCCGACCAAACATCAGTATGAAAATGTGTCATAGATGTTGCATTAATCTGATTTGTAACGGTTTCGATTCCAACAAAATCTAAAGCACTGTATTTTTTTGTTGGATTTCCTGCAATAGATACATCAGCAAAAGTAGCATTAGACCATGAAGTTCTCCAAGTATCAACTGGTACATTGGTATATGCTCCACTAAACATTGAAATTACATTAGATGCTGGTAATGTTGGAGTTGGTGCAGCAGTTGTAAGTGATGCTGTTAAATTGTAAAAGAAAACATTATCAACATATACTGTTGCGCTTCCAGATGGTGAAGCAACGTAAATAAGTTGTGCAATGTGTGCACGAGTTGTTAAACCTGTAAATGCACTTAGTGGAATATCTAAACTTACCCAAGTATTTTGAGCTGGAGAAGAAATTGTAATTTCATGTTCTTTATCATCTCCACCACCAAATGTTGCGTTGGCACCAAAATCTACTAATTTAACTTTAAACTGAGTAAAATCTGACGACCAAACATCTGTATGAAAATAAGTCATTGCAGTTGCATTTATTGGAGTTGTAGTTGCCTCAACACCAACAAAATTTAAATTTGAATATTTTTTCGCAGCATTTCCAGAGATTGTAACATCTGTTAAATTAGCACTTGACCAAGATGTTCTCCAAGTATCAACTGGAACATTTGTATAAGTATCACTAAACATTGAAATAACACTTCCGGCAGGTATTGTTGGTACTGGCGCAGGAGTTAAATTGG
>NZ_JAYVFH010000117.1:0-5650 GCF_043773265.1 Flavobacterium sp.
AGCCAAAGTTCTTTTAGAAGAATTTCCATAAATTAATTTTGCCAAATATAATAAAAATCCGTCTCGTTATATGACTAGACGGATTTTTTATTTATTAAATCTAATTGTACTTCGTATATTTTACTTTGTACTTTAAAATTACATCATTCCTGGCATTCCTCCACCCATTGGGTTTCCACCAGCATTTTCTTCTTTAATTTCAATTAAAGCACACTCTGTAGTAAGAATCATTCCAGCAACCGAAGCTGCATTTTCTAACGCTACACGAGTTACTTTTTTAGGATCAATAATTCCAGCTTTTAGCATATCAACATATTCGTCAGTTTTTGCATTGTAACCAAAATTTCCTGTTCCTTCGGCAACTTTTGCAACTACAACAGAACCTTCCAATCCTGCATTTTCTACAATTGTTCTTAAAGGCGATTCTACTGCACGAGAAATAATTTGTATTCCTGTTGCTTCATCTGAATTTTCAGCTTTTAAAGATGCCAAAACTGATTTTGCTCTTAACAATGCAACGCCACCACCAGCTACAATTCCTTCTTCTACAGCAGCACGAGTTGCATGTAAAGCATCGTCAACTCTATCTTTTTTCTCTTTCATTTCTACTTCACTTGCTGCTCCAACATAAAGAACTGCAACGCCACCAGCCAATTTAGCCAAACGTTCTTGCAACTTCTCTTTATCATAGTCAGATGTTGTAGTTTCCATTTGAGATTTTATTTGGTTGACACGATTTTTAATTAAATCTGCTTCTCCTGCACCATTTACAATTGTAGTATTGTCTTTGTCAATAGTAACTTTTTCTGCTGTTCCAAGCATTTCTAAAGTTGCATTTTCAAGTGTATAGCCACTTTCTTCTGCAATTACAGTTCCGCCAGTTAAAATTGCGATATCTTCTAACATTGCTTTTCTTCTGTCTCCAAATCCTGGAGCTTTTACAGCAGCAATTTTTAACGCACCACGAAGTTTATTTACTACCAATGTTGATAATGCTTCACCATCTACATCTTCTGCAATGATTAATAATGGTTTTCCAGATTGTGCAATTGGTTCTAAAACTGGAAGTAATTCTTTAAGTGAAGATACTTTTTTATCGTAAATTAGAATGTATGGATTTTCTAATTCTACATTCATTTTTTCTGGATTTGTAACAAAATATGGAGAAAGATAACCTCGGTCAAATTGCATTCCTTCTACAACATCTACGTAAGTATCTGTTCCTTTTGCTTCTTCAACTGTTATTACTCCTTCTTTTCCTACTTTACCAAAAGCTGTTGCAATTAAATCGCCAATTACTTCGTCGTTATTGGCAGATATTGATGCAATTTGTTTTATTTTTTCAGAATCACTTCCTACTACTTGAGCTTGTTTGGTTAAATCGGCAACAATTGCTGTTACAGCTTTGTCTATTCCTCTTTTTAAATCCATTGGATTTGCACCAGCAGCTACGTTTTTTAATCCTTCTTTTACAATTGCTTGTGCAAGAACGGTTGCAGTTGTTGTTCCATCTCCAGCTAAATCATTGGTTTTAGAAGCAACTTCTTTAACCATTTGCGCGCCCATATTTTCTAATGGATCTTTTAATTCTATTTCTTTGGCTACTGTAACACCATCTTTAGTTACGTTTGGTCCGCCAAATGATTTTCCAATAATTACGTTTCTTCCTTTTGGTCCAAGTGTTACTTTTACTGCATTTGCTAATGCGTCAACTCCACGTTTTAAACCGTCACGTGCTTCTATATCGAATTTTATATCTTTTGCCATTTTTGTAATTGCGAGGAATGAAGTAATCTCATCCTCTTTTTATTGGTTTATCTTTTTTACTTTTTACTTTTAAATTATTGCCAAAATATCATCTTCGCGCATTATCAAATAATCTTTTCCATCAAGTTTTAGCTCAGTTCCTGCATATTTTCCATAAAGAACTAAGTCACCAACTTTCACAGTCATTGGTTCGTCTTTTTTTCCGTTTCCAACTGCCAATACTGTTCCTTTTTGTGGTTTTTCTTTTGCGGTGTCTGGAATAATAATTCCAGATGCTGTTTGAGTTTCTGCTGCTGCAGGTTCTACAATTACTCTGTCTGAAAGAGGTTTAATATGTAATGCCATAATTATAGTAATATTTAAAAAAAATTAGAGTGCAAAGTTACTTAATAAAGAGCATAAAAAAAAGCGTTAACTTGTTTGTTAACGCTTTTTTATAAACTATAAAAAATATTATTTTGTTTCTGTTGGCTTTGCTGGTGTTGCAGTTTCGCTAGCAGTTGGTTTTGTTACAGTTGTTGTATTAGAAGCTGGCTTGTCACTTTTTGTTGCTGGTGCTGCGGTTTTTGCAGCAGGATCAACATCGTCAATTACTTTTGAACCTGTGTTGCCCAATTTCCCTGAAAAGCTTAAGCTAGATAGTAAAATTAAAACAATTAATGCTGTTGCTAATGTCCAAGTACTTTTGTCTAAAAAATCGGTAGTTTTTTGAACTCCACCAAGCATTTGTGAACCACCAATAGATGAAGATAATCCTCCACCTTTAGGGTTTTGAACCATAATCACTACGATTAATAAAAAACAAACTATTGTTATTAATACTAAAAAAATTGTAAAATCGCTCATTGTAAATTGTTATTATTTTTTATTGTAAATTTTTGATATTTAAAATTCGGTTTGCAAAGAAACTACTTTTTTCTGGATATTTCAAAATTAATATTTCATATGCTTGAATTGCTTTTGAATATTTTTTTTGTTCAAGATAAACTTTGGCTAAAGTTTCAGTCATTAAATATGTTTTATCTTCAATTTCTGGCTGAATTGTAAAACTTGAATTGTCTTTATTTATTGGTGGAATTTTAGGATTATTCTCAATGAATTTATTTATAAGTTCTATCTTTTTCTTTTTTGAAACTTCTTCTTCAGAAATTGTTTCTTTTCTTTCAATTGGATCGTGTCTAGAAAGTTGAAGCCATTCTTGAAAAGAGTGCGTTTCAATTTTAGTAAACGACAATGGCTTGCCTATATCCAATTTGCTTTCGGCAAGTTCATTGTTTGGATTAGCATGTCCTATAGAATTATGTATTGATTCTTCTAGAGTATTTGATTCTTTTAGATTTTTTGAATTTTCAACAACTTCACTTCCTAAAACATTGATGTCTAATAACTGTGATACTTTTTGATTGTATAATCCACTTTGAATAGTAACAAAACCATCAGAAGTAATAAAATCAAATAAAATGCTTCTGTCGTTTGTAAATGCGGCGGTTGTTTTTAAAGCATAATTATATTTGAAACTATCTTGATTGTATAAATGTTTTAATCTTAACACTTTAGCGCTTTGAAAATATGGAAATTCTTCCATTATTTTTTCTATAGCAATGCTATGACGCTCATTTATTGCATCAGGTTTATTTATTAAATAAGTATAATCTGCTAAGTTCAAATTTTTAGTGTTTTATTTTCCAATAATTTTACCATTTTGCCAAAGATTCATTAAATATATCTTGGGTAATTCTTTCAAAAATAACATCTAGAGCTTCAGTAAGTTTTGACCCAACAAGCTGAGTGTTTCCATCGTAATCGTAAAAAAAAGAAAATCTCTTTTCAAAATCATCACTTTCTTTGTTTTTGTTAGAAAATCTTACCATAACACTAACTGTCAATCTGTTTTGAGATGCACGTTGATCTGCAGTTGCTGACATTGGTGTAATTCGGTATTCTACAATTTCACCATCATACATTAAATCGCCACCAGTAGTCACTAAATTTAAATTGGTCTGATTTTGAACAATATCTTGTAATTCTAAAGTGAAAGTTCTTTCGATTCCGGGTTCAATCAATTCTGCATTATTCTGAAAATAATTTACCTGAAAGGTTTTGGCATCAATTTTACCAGTTCCTGTAAAGTTATATGGACCACAACTATTGAAGGTTGTAGCAATTAAGGCAATAAAAATATAGTTTAGAAATTTATTCATTTTCAAGAATTCCAATTAATTTTCAAATATAGAAATTTTGTGTTTTATGATTTTTAGTTTTGAGATTTATTTATGATTATAAATCATATTGCTTAATTTTTCTATATAAAGTACGTTCAGATATTCCTAATTCATCTGCTGCCGCTTTTCGTTTTCCTTTATTTTTTTCTAATGATTTTTTGATGAGTTCGATTTCTTTTTGTTCTAATTTTAAGATTTCTTCTTCCTCGACAGTTTCGGCAAAAAGGTAATCGTTGTTATCATCTTCATCATCAAATTCTTCTTGTTCGTTGTCAGAATTTGGATTGTTTATAATGTTTTTTCTTGGTTCTTCTTCAAATTCTGTAGGAGTATCTTCTTTTTGACCATAAATTTTCTGAATTAAATTTTTATTTATTTCTTGAACTTTCGAACTTCCGTTTTGCATTAATTCTAATGTTAATTTCTTTAAATCATGTAAATCACTTTTCATGTCAAACAATACTTTGTATAAAATATCACGTTCTGTTGAAAAATTGCTTTCACTTTTCTTGTCTTTAATTACACTTGGTAAATGACTTCCATCTTGTGGTAAATAGGACATTAATGTTTGTAAAGAAATTTCACGCTTGGTTTCAAGAACCGAAATTTGCTCGGCAGCATTTCGCAATTGACGAATGTTTCCGCTCCAACGGTATTTTAAAAGATATGGAATTGCTTCGTCTTCTAATTTAATTGCTGGCATTTTGTATTTGTGGGCAAAATCGGCAGCAAATTTTCGAAATAACAGATGAATATCGTCTTTTCTATCGCGTAATGGTGGAAGCAAAATATCAACCGTACTTAACCTATAATACAAATCTTCACGAAACTTTCCTTTTTCGATGGCATCAAATAAATTGACATTTGTTGCAGCAACAATTCGAACATTAGTTTTTTGAACTTGTGATGAACCTACTTTTATAAATTCTCCATTTTCTAAAACACGAAGTAATCGAACTTGCGTTGTTAATGGTAATTCGCCAACTTCATCAAGAAAAATTGTTCCGCCATCGGCAACTTCAAAATAACCTTCACGAGTAGAAGTTGCACCTGTAAAAGAACCTTTTTCGTGTCCGAATAATTCACTGTCAATTGTTCCTTCTGGAATTGCACCACAGTTTACAGCAATGTATTTACCATGTTTTCTATGCGAAAGCGAGTGTATTATTTTAGGGATACTTTCTTTCCCAACCCCACTTTCTCCAACTACCAACACCGAAATATCAGTAGGAGCAACTTGTATTGCTTTTTCTACAGCACGATTGAGCTTAGGATCGTTTCCTATAATTTCAAATCGTTGTTTTATTGATTGTATTGTTTCCATAGTCATTGCGAGGCGCGAAGCAATCTCATTATTCTTTTATTTTTAACCACAAATTACACAAATTTTCACAAATTAATTAGGTGCTTATTAATCTTTTATGTGTCAATGATTTATTTTGAAAATTTACAATAATTCCAATCGGAGTTTTTGCGAGTTTCATATAGTTCAATGTTCTCGAAAGATGATCATTAGTTACTTCGCTAACTGACTTTACTTCTAGAATGATATCCTCGTAAACAACAAAATCTGCGTAAAAATTATGAGGTAGAATAAATCCTTTATATTCCACATCATACTTTTGTTCTCTTACATATGGAATATTATGATTTTTAAATTC
>NZ_JAYVFH010000118.1:0-3308 GCF_043773265.1 Flavobacterium sp.
TTTTCTTCTACCGATTTTGTGAATAACTCCCATTATTTTAAGTCGTTAAGGTTTACGGTTTTTGGTTTTTGAGCTCCATGAGTATGCTCTCCACCAACATTTACATTTAAGTTGCGGAATAATTGTGCACCTAATTTATTTTTAGGTAACATTCCTTTTACAGCTTTTTCTACTAATAATGCAGGGTTTTTTTGTTGCATGATTTTAGCAGTTAAACTTCTTTGTCCTCCTGGATAACCTGTGTGACGAATATACGTTTTTTCGTCAAGTTTGTTTCCGGTTAGGTTAATTTTTTCTGAGTTGATAACAATTACGTTATCTCCGCAGTCAACGTGCGGTGAATAACTTGGCTTGTATTTGCCTCTTAAAAGCATCGCGACTTTTGAAGCAAAACGACCTAAGTTATGACCTTCAGCATCTACAACAATCCACTCTTTGGTAACGGTGGCTTTGTTGGCTGAAACTGTCTTGTAGCTTAATGCGTCCATAATATTATTTTAATTAAACATTCCATTCCCAATTAAGGGAGTGCAAAAGTACGATTATTTATTATATATACAAATAGGTTTTTGTTTTTTCTTTTTAGTTGAATCTTAGTGTAATAGAAAAGGTTTAGGAATTACAAATTAGCCCTGATTGAATGGTTAGCTCTGGAACGAAGTGGAAGACTAGAAATGAAAGCAGGAACAAGGATAACAAAAATGCATTGTTGATTCGCTCCTAAAAATATTTTTACTAAATTTACACATTATATATATGATAAATGAAATCTAAAGCGACATTAAAACAGATTGCAAAAGAACTTGGCGTTTCTGTATCTACAGTTTCTAAGGCATTGAATGATAGTCCAGAAATTAGTGAGCCAACTAAAATTCGTGTTCAAGAGTATGCTAAACTAAAAAATTATAAACCAAATGTTATTGGGCTGAATTTGAAGAATCGTTCAACTAGAACAATTGGAGTAATTATACCTAATATACTTAATCAGTTTTTTGCAAAAGTTTTTACTGGAATTGAAAAAATTGCTGATGAAAAAGGGTATAAAGTTATTACTTGTATCTCAAATGAATCGCTAGAAAAAGAAATTGGCGCGCTTGAGATGTTGAGTAACGGTACTATTGATGGGTTTATATTGTCGATATCTGAAGAAGCTCAGAAGTTGCAGCAGTTTGGTCATTTTAAATCTATTATAAATGAAGGAACACCAATTGTAATGTTTGATAGAACTGCAGATGAAGTAAATTGTGATAAAGTTGTTGTAGATGATATAGATTCGGCAGTAAATGCTACAGAACATCTTATAAAAACTGGATGTAAAAATATTGCGCTATTTTCGACAATTGATAATTTAAGTGTTGGCAAATTGCGCGCCAAAGGATTTTATAATGCAATTGAAAGTAAAGGTTTGAAGGTTAATGAAAACTTGGTTGTGCTTGCAGAAAATGCTGATGATTTTGATGATAAAGTTAAAGGTTTTTTTGATAAAAATAAAGTCGATGCTGTTTTTGCATTAGATGAACACGCTTCGGTTTCTGCAATGAAATTAGCAATTAAAAAGGGATTTAAAATACCTGAGGAACTTTCGATAATTGGTTTTGCAGATGGTGTTTGGTCAAGAAGACTAACGCCAAGTATGTCAACTGTAAGCCAACATGGACCAGAAATTGGTGAAGTTGCAACTAGAATGTTGATAGAAAAACTTGAAAGTAAGGATGAAGCTTATAATCATAAAACAACTATAATTAAAACCGAATTACGACATAGAGAATCTACTAGAAAGTTATAATTATATTTTTAGATTATTCTTTTGTTAGTACGTTTTCCATTCCGCCTTGTTTTAATGTAAAGAAATTTTCTGCAAAAATCATTTTAATTCCTGCTCCTGAAAAATAAAATTCTTTGTCATTTTTTGCACTTAAAGGAAATGAACCTTGACCAGTTGCTTGCGCTGTTAATTCGCCATTAGTTGTTGTAATTGTAACTTTCATTGGAAACGTCTTGCTAGAATAAACACCAACATATTTTTGTAAAATGGAATCGTCAATTAGTATTTTTGTCAAATCTGGAAAAGTGTAGTCTTTATTGTAGTACAAACTTAAAATGCCAATCATAATATCGTTTCTATTATAATTATCACCATTTACAATTAATGATAAGCCAAATTTTTCTTCAACATTGTAACCAACAACTGCTCTAAAACTTTCAATTCCTCCGGTATGACCATAGAATTTTTTAGTATCAAATGGCATTGATATTAATCCTTTGCCATAATAATCTTCCATAGTTTTCATTAGTTCTAACGATGATGCAGAAACTAATTTTCCGTTAAATAATCCGTACATAAAAGTTGTTAAATCACTTGTTGTTGCAGCAATATCGCCAGCAGCATAAGCTAAAGAATTGTCCCATTGTGGAGTTTTCTCCCAAATTTTTCCGTCAAATAAATAAGAATAACTTTCATTGTTAGTAATATTGGTTTTGATTGGAAGTAAAGTATTTTTTAATCCTAATTCTTTAATTATTCGTTTGTCTAAATTATCTGAAAAACTTTTTTTAGTTACATTTTCAAGAATTAATCCTAGTAAATAATAATTAGAATTACTGTATTTATGTTTAGAATTGGGTTCGAAAGCCGATTCATATTTTGTAATTCTATCAACCATTTCTTGTTTAGAATTAAAGATATAAATTTTTTCACCAATAGACTCATCATCATTTAGGTAATCTGGAATTCCAGTTCTGTGGTGTAATAAATGATGAATAGTAATTTTATCTGCGTTTATAATCTTTGGATAAAAGGCAGACAATTTAGTGTCTAACGAAAGTTTTTTCTCATCTACCAATTGCATAATCATTGTTGCGGTAAAGATTTTTGTAATAGAGCCAATTTTTAATTTAGAATTTTCATCAAGTTTTTTATTGGTTTCTAAATCGGCAAAACCGTATCCTTTTGCAAAAACAACTTTATTGTTTTCATTAATTGCAACTGATCCCATAAATTTATTGTTGGAACTTAAAAAAGTTAGCAAACTATCAATTTTTTGGAATTTGGTTTGTTGTGCATTAGAAATTAATGAAATTGATAATAGTAAAAGTAGAAGTAATTTTTTCATGGTTGTTTTGTTTTTTATATTAGAATGAAAAAATTTGAAAATGTTACATATTTATTTTTTAAATTTCAAATAAATTGAATAAAGACAATTTGATAAAAATAGAAGCAAACTAATTATAAATAATATGAAAATTAAATTATAAAATTTGAAGCAAATTATAAGTAATGCTATACTCAATATTGAAAAAATTAAATT
>NZ_JAYVFH010000119.1:0-2671 GCF_043773265.1 Flavobacterium sp.
CCGACCTTTTTCTTTAATTGTCTTTTTTATTTTAGCAACAAACTTTTGATTGTAAGGACTTTTCTCTTCTTCAATAAGAACGATTTCTTTTGAATCTTGAAAAAAAACTCTAGCCATTTCTAAAAATGCCTTTCCTTTTTTCGTTCTCTCATTAATATTTAATGTAATCGTAGTCATACTATATTTTTTACAAATTTACTAAAAACTTTAGTTTGATAAATTTAATTTCAGAAAAACTAACACTTACAATAACTACAATGAAACTATAATTTAATTTTTTATGGCTTAACAATCAAAACCGAAGGAATAGTACTCAACCATACGCTTTGAGAATCTACTAATTTTTTCCAGCTTTCTAAAGATATCATCATTAAATCTTGCTTGGCAAGAAATCCTGCTTTCATATTGTTTTCTGTTAAAACCGAAATATTTTCTGGATATGTTTTTTGTAAATTTTCTATTTCCAATCCTATATCTTCATTATTTTTTACTTGCTCATCAATGTCTAAAACTGTAATTTTAGAGTCGTTGTTGTAAATTAATTTTTGAGCATAATCAATTAAAAAAGAATCATCTGTAGAGAATATTGGAACAAAAACATCATTTACAACATTCAATTCTTTGTCAATTAAAATTCCGAGTGGCATTTTACTTTTAGAAATTATCAAACGCGTTCTATCATCAAATGGTGAATTTTCAAACAATCCTTCTTTTCCAGTAAACTTGTCTATTAATCTGTCTGGATTTATAATTCTGGTTGTAAAGCCCAAAACTTTTCCAAGCAAAGTTCCTTCAAATATCGATTTTCCTAATCCTACCAAAACCAAATCAAAATTTCCTCTTGTGGCAATATCGGTAATATCTGTTTCAATATCAACCGTTGCTTTAAAAATAGTTGTAATTTCTTGATCTAAAGTTTTTGATTCTGCCAATATTGGCGCAAAAGCTTCTTGCTCATATTCTTCTAGATTGTAAGCGTGCATTTCATCTGATAAAGAAAGATGCAAAGCAGTTACATTGGTATTTTCCTTTTGCTTTTTAACAAAACTATTTGCCAAATGCAACAACGATTTTCCTTTTTCATTGTTTCCAAATGATATTAAAATTTTGAAATTGCTGTTACCAATTTCTTTCGGAAATAAAACTTCTTTACGTTTAAAAATATAGTTTATTAAATCTATTGCTGGTCCAGTCATAAAAGTAGTAACTAATGCCATAATTACCATCATTGTAAATATTTCTCTTGACAAAACGCCCAAGTCATAGCCAATATTTAGTACTACCAATTCCATCAAACCACGTGTATTCATTAAAGCACCAATGGTTAAACTGTCTCTCCAATTCTGTCCAACAAATTTTGCTGCCAATGTACTTCCTAGAAATTTTCCAACAACAGCTACCAGAATAATGAATCCTGTAATTTTCCACAAATAAGGATCATTTATCAACCCAATTTCTGTTCTTAATCCAGTGAAAACAAAGAACAACGGAAGCAATAAAATTAAAGCAACATCTTCTACTTTTTCTATAATTATATTTCTAATTTTAGTAATATCTGGCATAATTGCACCAGTTAAAAAAGCACCAAACAAGGCATGAATTCCAATAATTTCTGATAAATATGACGAAATAATTAAGGTTAATAAAAATATTGCAACTACTGGTTTACTCAAATTATCGCGAGTTGCATATAAATCTCCAACTTTTTTCAAGAACGGTTTTACAATAAATAACATTGCTAAAACATAGGTAAATGCTAGTAAAATTACATACATTGAACTTGCAAATGTTCCTGCTTTTACAATTGCAATTACTGCGGCAAGAATACACCAAGCAGTGATATCATCGGCTGCAGCACAAGTAATTACAATAGCGCCAAGTTTGGTTTTATGAATGCCTCGTTCTTGTACAATTCTTGCCAAAACAGGAAACGCAGTAATACTCATGGCAATTCCCATAAACAAACTAAAAGATAAAAATTCTACACCTTCTGGTGCAAATTCGTTGTAAACAAAATAAGCTAATCCAATGCCAAGTGCAAACGGAAAAACAATACTTGCATGACTAATTACAACTGCATCGTTGGCTTTATTTTTTAAAACTTTTAAATCCAATTCCATTCCAACAACAAACATAAAAAGTATCAATCCAATTTGACTAAGAAATTGAAGATTTCCAAGTGATTCTGTTGGAAAAAGCATTCCAGAATATTCTGGAAAATACATTCCAACAACTGATGGGCCAAGAAAAATTCCTGCAATAATTTCACCAATTACTGATGGTTGTCCAATTTTTCTAAATATCCAACCAAACAATCTGGCAACAATAATTATGGTAATTATTTGCAATAAAAGTATGGCTAACGGATGTTTTAAATTATGAGTTAACGATTCTAAAAATTGGTTAAAATAAGTAGAATTTGAAACAGGCGCAACAACATCGCTACTTTCTAAAAGTTTTCCTTTAGATACAATCCAAAAAATTAAAGCAGTAAAACCGCCAGTTACAATAATATAAAATAAACCGTTTTTAAGATTCTTCATACTTTATAAAACTCTTTTTTTGAGCATTACAAATATGAGAAAACTAAATTACATTTAACAAAAACTCATACTAATTAATAAAAAACTTATTAAAGATTTGCTACATTTAATTTTACATTAAAAGATTG
>NZ_JAYVFH010000120.1:0-20861 GCF_043773265.1 Flavobacterium sp.
TGCCAAAGGAATTATAGGAGTTTTTCCAGCAAATACAGTCAATGATGATGATATTCAAGTTTATGATGAAAATGGAAAAGAAATTGCAAAATTTCTAACCCTAAGACAACAATCCCAAAAAACGGTTGGCGCACCAAACATTGCATTATCTGATTTTGTTGCTCCAAAAGATAATGAGAAACAAGATTATATAGGTTGTTTTTGTGTAACAACTGGTTTTGGAGTTGACGAAAAAGCATCCCAATTTGAGAAGGAATTAGATGATTATAATTCAATAATGATAAAAGCTTTGGCAGATAGATTTGCGGAAGCATTTGCCGAATATTTACATTTAAAAGTCCGTAAGGAAATTTGGGGTTATGCATCCAATGAGAATTTATCCAATCAAGATTTAATTGCCGAAGAATACAAAGGAATTCGTCCAGCACCAGGTTATCCTGCTTGTCCAGATCATTTAGAAAAACCAACTATTTTCAAATTACTAAATGTAGAAAAAGAAATAGGAGTAACACTTACCGAAAGTATGGCAATGTGGCCAGCATCATCAGTTTCGGGATATTACTTTGCAAATCTAGAAAGCAAGTATTTCGGACTCGGAAAAATAAAAGAAGATCAAGTAATAGATTATGCCAAACGTAGAGGAATTTCTACCGAAATGGCAACAAAATGGCTATCGCCGAATATAGCAGATTAATTTGGTTTCGGGTTTCAAGTTTCGGGTTCAAAGTTAACTCGCAACTCGCAACTCGCAACTCGCAACAATAAAATTATGAAAGTAACGCAACACATAGAAAACGCCAACGGAAAACCATTGTTTTCGTTCGAAATTCTTCCGCCATTAAAAGGACAAAACATTCAATCTATTTTTGATAGTATTGATCCATTAATGGAATTTAACCCACCATTTATTGATGTAACCTATCATCGTGAGGAATATCAATACAAAGAATTACCAAGCGGACTTTTAGAAAAGAAAATTGTAAAAAAACGACCTGGAACGGTTGGAATTTGTGCAGCAATTCAAAACAAATATCCAGTAGATGCAATTCCGCATATTTTGTGTGGTGGATTTAGCAAAGAAGACACCGAAAATTTATTGATTGATTTAGATTTTCTTGGCATTGATAATGTTGTTGCACTTCGTGGCGACGCATTAAAAACCGAAACCTATTTTAAACCCGAAAAAGATGGGAACGAATATGCTACCGATTTGGTTTTACAAATCAACAATTTAAACAACGGAATTTACCTCGATGAAGATTTACAAAACTCATCGTGTACCAATTTTTGTATTGGAGTTGCAGGTTATCCCGAAAAACATATGGAAGCACCAAGTATGGATAGCGACATTCATTTTTTAAAACAAAAAATAAAAAATGGTGCCGATTATATCATTACACAAATGTTTTTTGATAATAAAAAATTCTTCGATTATGTTGCCAAATGTCGTGCTGCAGGAATTTCAATACCAATTATTCCGGGATTAAAACCTATTGCTACAAAGAAACAATTGAATTTAATTCCGCACCGTTTTTCTTTAGAATTACCAGATGATTTAATTATGGCAGTTGTAAAAGCAAAAGATAATGATGCTGTAAAACAAATAGGAATTGAATGGTGTACTCAACAAAGTAAAGAATTGGTTGCTGCAGGAATTCCAGTTTTGCATTACTATTCTATGGGAAAAGCTGAGAATATTAAAGCTATTGCAAAGGAAGTATTTTAATTCTTTTTTCACAAAAGACAAAAATTATTAGTCCTGATACTGAAATTGTTTGAGCTCTTTATTTCATTTTTTATGAAATAAAAGCGAGTTTTAGTAGCAGGAATAAGGAAAACAAATACTCCCAATCCATTCGCTACAAATTAATTTTATAAATCCTAAAGTTATTCTATTATATTTGTGAACTTAAAATTTTAGGATGAGGAAATTGTGTTTTTTAGTGGTTTTGTTTTCAATTGCGGCTTTTGCTCAAGACAACAATGAAACCAATGCTATTGATGTTAATTTCATTAAAGGAAATGTTTTTCCACATACTGACGATTTACAACATCTAGTTACTGGTCATCCAGAAGGTGTTATGATAAATTTTCTAAGACAAACTCATGGTGATAAAGAATGGCAAAAAGCTTATAATTACCCAGATTATGGTTGTTATTTTCTTTATCAAGATTTTAAAAATGAGATTTTAGGCAAAAATTTTGCTCTAGGAATGCATTATAATTTTTATTTTTTTAATAGAAATTTGGTTTTTAAACTTGCGCAAGGTGTTGCTCTTACAACCAATCCGCAGGATAAAGAAACTAACAGTAAAAATAATGCTTTTGGTTCTAAAATACTTGCAAATACAAACTTCGGATTGTCTTTTAAAAAAGAATATATTGTTGATAATTTTGGAATTCAAGCAGGATTGATTTTTACACATTTTTCTAATGGAAGACTAAAAGCACCAAATAGTGGACTTAATACTTATGCATTAAGCGTTGGTGTAAATTATAATTTTACAGATAAAATAAAAAGAGAAAAAGATACAATTTCAGTTAATTTGGCTTTTAAAGAACCAATTCGCTACAATATAATTCTAAGAACTGGAGTAAATGAAAGTCCAATTATTGGTAGTGGTCAACATCCTTTTTATCATTTTGGATTTTATGTAGACAAAAGAGTTAATAGAAAAAGCGCTTTGCAACTTGGTACCGAAGTATTTATTTCTAATTTCTTTAAGGATTTTATAAAATATCAAAGCGTTGCATATCCTGAACAAAATCTTGATCCAAATACTGATTTTAAACGTGTTGGAGTTTTTGTAGGTCATGAATTGTTCATAAATAAAATTTCTCTTGAAGCACAAGTTGGATATTATATTTATCAACCTTATAAATTTGATATTCCTGTTTATGACCGACTTGGAATGAAATATTATTTCAACAAAAAAACATATACTGGTTTATCTATAAAAACACATGGTTTCCTTGCAGAAGCATTAGAATTTGCCATAGGTGTAAGATTATAAAAAAATAAAAATGAAGAAAATTATTTTAATTATTAGTGTTTTAGCAATTTTTATAAGTTGTTCAAAACCATTAGATTGTATAGAATCTAGTGGCGCAATGGTTATTAAAGAATATGAAGTGAGCGAAGCAAATTATTTTCATTCGATTTATGTTTTTAAAGGAATTGGAGTCATTGTAAAGCAAGGAACAGAATATAAAGTTCAAGTAAAAACTGGCGAGAATTTGTTGGAAAACATTTCTGTAGAATTTAAAGAAGATGGTCTTTATCTTAAAGATAATTCTTCTTGCAATTGGGTTCGCGATTACGGACAAACAGTTGTATATGTTACAACTCCTATGTTAGATTTTTTAAATTTAGTTTCTAAAACAGAGCAAAATATAGATTCTGATGGTGTTTTAACTCATAATATTGTTCGTTTGAATTCTATGGATTTAGGTGCAGGCGCAGGAACTAATGATTTTCATATTCAAGTAAATAACTATCAATTAGTTATAGAAAACAATAATGTTTCTAGATTTTATATTTCAGGTCAAACAGGCGAATCATTATTGAATTTTTATGATGGAAATGGTAAAATTGATGCTTCAAATTTAATTTCTCAAACTATTAACGTTTTTCATCGTGGTTCTAACGATATGACGGTAAACCCAATTCAAAGTATTACCGGAAAAATGGTAAGTACAGGAAATGTTATTCTAAAAAACAATCCAACGATAGTAAATATTGAACAACTTTATGAAGGAAAAATTATCTATAATTAATATTATTTATTAAAAGTTTTTTCTCTAAAAATTTGCTCTAAATTCTTGCTTTTCAAACTCAATTGTAAAGTTTTCAAACTATTATCTTGTGCAAAATCAAAAATAGCAGAACGCATATCAATTTCAGTTTCAAATGTAAGTTCCCAACTATTTGAAGAAATGGTTTTATAAGATTTTAAATTTGGTAATTTTGCAAATAGCGCTTCGTTTACTGCTTTGTCAAACTCAACTTCAATCACTTGTTCCTTAATTTCAGAAACCAGTTTATCAAGTTTTTTATCAGTAACAATTTTTCCGTTATTGATAATAATTACTCTATCACAAATAGCTTCCACTTCTTGCATTATGTGTGTAGATAGAAAAACAGTTTTATTTTTTCCCACATTTTTAATTACATTTCTAATTTCAACCAGCTGATTTGGATCTAAACCTGTAGTTGGTTCATCCAAAATTAACACCTCTGGATTATGCAATAAAGCAGTTGCTAAACCAACACGCTGACGATAACCTTTAGACAATTGTCCAATTTTTTTATGACTTTCAGATGACAAACCAGTCAATTCAATAACTTCTTCAATTCGAGATTTTGCTACTTTATAAACATCTGCATTAAAAGCCAAGTATTCTCTAACATACAAATCCAAATACAAAGGATTGTGTTCTGCCAAGTAACCAACAGAAAGTTGAACTTCTTTTGGATTTTCGTTTACATCATTTCCATTAACTGAAGCTTTTCCTTCATCAGCATTAATGTATGTAGTCAAAATTTTCATCAAAGTTGATTTTCCAGCACCATTTGGTCCAAGAAAACCTACAATTTCTCCTTTCTTTACTGAAAATGAAACATTGTCTAATGCTTTTTGAGCACCATAACTTTTTGAAATATTTTGAACTTCTATTGACATAACTTGATATTTGTAGCAAATGTAATAAATACTAAAGGAATAATAAAAAACAAAATCTTAAACACATAGAAATATATATGTAAAAGACGTTTCACTTAAAATAGATGTTATAGCTCTATGTGAAGAATAAAATATCTTTTTACATTCCATGAGTTCCTCAAAAACTATGATTCTATGAGGTTTAAAATTAAACGTAGAAAAATGACTTTTATGATTTCACGAAAACGTTTCCGTAATTTTTATTAAGTTTTTTACAATGGTTTAACATTTTTAACTACCTTAGCAAAACATAAAAACACAAATGATTTCAAAAATCACAACATATTATAATAATTTCTATTATTTCTTTTTTAACAAAAGATCGGGATTTGTATTGTGTTATGTAAAAAACTAAATTATATAAAAACATAAATATTAAATCCCGATGCAAATCGGGATTTTTTTTTACTCTGAATTTACTAGTGCTGAATTTATTTCAGTATTTCAGAGTCTCATATTCTAAATTTTATAATGAAAGAAAAAATAGCCATACAAGGAATCAAAGGATCATTCCATCATCAAGTAGCGTTAAAATATTTTCAAGAAAATGTTTCGCTTGATGAATGTTTGTCTTTTGAAGCAGTTGTTGATAGTTTATTAAACAATCAATCGCAATTGGCTGTTATGGCAATAGAAAATTCTATTGCAGGTTCAATTATTCCAAATTATGCGCTAATTGACAAGAACAATTTATATATTATTGGTGAATATTATTTAGATATCGTTCAGAATTTAATGGTTTTAAACGGACAAAAATTAGAAGATATTCAAGAAGTACATTCACATCCGATGGCATTGTTGCAATGTATGGATTTCTTAAAAAAATATCCAAACATTAAATTGGTTGAAGACAAAGACACCGCTGAAACAGCAAGAAGAATTCATCAAAATCAAATTAATGGAATCGCAGCAATTGGAAGTAAATTAGCTGCAGAATTATACGATTTAAATATAATTGCACCAGAAATTCAAACAGTAAACAATAACATGACCCGATTTTTTATTTTGAGTAAAGAAGAAAGTCGAGTACCAAAAGAGGAAATCAATAAAGCATCGTTAAAATTTGAATTAGATGACACGCCAGGAAGTTTGGCAACTGTTTTAAATGTGATGACTAATTGCAAATTAAATCTAACCAAAATTCAGTCAATGCCAATAATAGAATCACCTTTTCAATATTCATTTTTTGTAGATGTCGTTTTTGAAAAGTATAAACATTATGAAAAAGCCACAAAAATTTTACAAATTATGACCAATCATTTCAAGGTTTTGGGAGAATACAAAAATAAGTTGATTCGTTGATTTGGTTATTCGACAATTGCGATAAACAAATTAACAAATAACCAAATTAACCCAAATGATTACAACAGCAAAAAGACTAGAAACCGTCCAAGAATACTACTTCTCAAGAAAATTGAAAGAAGTAAGACAACTGATGTCCGATGGAAAACCAATTATCAATATTGGAATTGGAAGTCCAGATTTGGCGCCACATTCTTCTGTAATTGAAGCCATTCGAAATGCAATGTTTGACGAAAAAGCACACGAATATCAAAGTTATCAAGGTTTGCCAGAATTACGCCAAGGATTTGCAGATTTTTATGCAACTAATTTCAATGTTGAATTAAATTCAAATAACGAAATTTTGCCGTTAATGGGTTCTAAAGAAGGAATAATGCACATTTCATTAGCTTTTTTAAATGAAGGTGATGAAGTTTTAATTCCAAATCCAGGTTATCCAACTTATGCTTCGGTAACCGAATTGGTCCAAGCAAAAGCAGTTTATTATGATTTAAAAGATGATAATATATGGCATCCAAATTTTCAAAAACTAGAAGCATTAAATTTATCAAAAGTTAAATTGATGTGGGTTTCGTATCCGCACATGCCAACTGGTGCCAATGGAACTTTAGAATTGTATCAAAAGTTAATCGATTTTGGAAAAAAACATCATATATTAATTGTTAATGACAATCCATACAGTTTTGTTTTAAATGACAATCCGTTGTCGATTTTTCAAATTGAAGGTGCAAAAGAAATAGCTCTTGAGTTGAATTCTTTGAGCAAAACTTTCAATATGTCTGGTTGGCGTGTCGGAATGGTTGCAGGAAATGCAACATTAATTGATGCAATTTTAAAAGTAAAAAGCAATATGGATTCGGGAATGTTCTACGGAATTCAAAAAGGAGCAATAGCAGCATTAAAACTTGGAAAAGAATGGTTTGAAAGTCAGAATGAAATCTATACAAAAAGAAGAAATTTAATCTTTCAATTAGCAGAAAAAATGAATTGTACATTCGACAGAAATTCCGTTGGATTATTCGTTTGGGCAAAATTACCAGCCGGAATTCAATCGGAAGCATTTATAGATAATTTATTATACGAAAAACACATTTTCTTAACACCAGGAACAATATTTGGAAGCAACGGCGAAGGTTATATTCGATTTTCATTATGTGTGAAAGAAGAAAATATATTGGAAGCAATAAAAAGATTTCAATAACAATGTCAAAAGCAAAATTCTATAGCAATCAAAATAAAAAGAAACAATATTTAAATAATTAAATTTTGAATTTTGTAATTGATTTTTGAATTTGATTTTTGCAATTGATATTGAAAAAAAAGTAAACATGAAAGTATATATTATAGGAATCGGATTAATCGGCGGATCAATGGCATTAGACATAAAATCAATTTATGATGATGCAATGATTTTCGGAATTGATGCCAACGAAAAGCATTTGGATGAAGCAGTAAATCTCGGAATTATCGACCAAAAAGCAAATGAAAATGATTTAATTAACGCAGATATAGTAATCGTTGCTGTGCCAGTTGATGTTGCTTTAGTAATTTTGCCAGATATTTTGAATAAAATTGGAGAACAAACTCTGGTTTTTGATGTAGGTTCAACTAAATTTCCAATTTGCCAAGCGATTGAAAATCATCCAAAAAGGAGAAATTTTTTAGCATGTCATCCCATTGCAGGAACTGAATTTTCAGGACCAAAAGCAGCAATAAAAGGATTGTTTAAAGGTAAAACAAACATCATTTGTGAAGTCGAAAAAACAACCTTCAAATTGCAAGAAATTGCCATGGAATTGTTCAATAAACTCGGAATGAGAATAAGATACATGGATCCAAAATCACATGATAAACATATTGCTTATGTTTCACATTTGTCACACATAAGTTCATTCATGTTAGGGAAAACAGTAATCGAAAAAGAAAAAGACGAGCAAGATATTTTTGACATGGCAGGTTCGGGATTTGAAAGTACAGTTCGTTTA
Organism: Flavobacterium sp.; assembly: GCF_043773265.1. GTDB lineage: Bacteria > Bacteroidota > Bacteroidia > Flavobacteriales > Flavobacteriaceae > Flavobacterium. The sequence goes on from NZ_JAYVFH010000120.1 coordinate 8,009, forward strand.
GCCAAAAGTTCACCAGCCATGTGGACACCAATTTTTAAACAGAATAAAAAACAAGTAGTAAAATCGTTAGAAGAATACATTCAGAATTTGACGCATTTTAAAGAGTTACTCGAGAATGATAATTTTCAAGAAGTCTTCAACGAAATGCAAAATACGAATAGAATTAAAGAGATATTAAAATAAATTGGTTGCGAGTTAAAAGTTGAAAGTTGTGAGTTTAAGAGAAAACAAAGCAACCCAAAACCCAAAACCCGAAACCCGAAACCAAGAATATGGAAAACAAAAAAAGAAATGAGAACGTGGTTAAATGATTTCAATTTAACACATCCGCTAGTAATTGCTGGTCCATGTAGTGCTGAAACAGAAGAACAAGTATTGAAAATTGCTCACGAATTAAAAAATTCTGATGTGTCAATTTTTAGAGCAGGAATTTGGAAACCAAGAACGCGTCCTGGTGGCTTTGAAGGTGTTGGAGCAATAGGATTAAAATGGTTACAAAAAGCCAAAGCCGAAACTGGATTATTAATGGCGACTGAAGTTGCTAACGCTGCACACGTAAAATTAGCATTAGAACATGATATTGATGTTTTGTGGATTGGAGCAAGAACAACAGTAAATCCATTTGCAGTGCAAGAAATTGCCGATGCTTTGCAAAATACTGATAAAATTGTTTTGGTAAAAAACCCAGTAAATCCAGATTTGGCTTTATGGATTGGTGGTGTAGAACGATTGTATAATGCAGGAATCAAAAAATTAGGTGTAATTCACAGAGGTTTTTCAACGTATGAAAAAACTAAATATAGAAACATTCCAGAATGGCAAATTGCTATTGAATTGCAAAGTAAGTTTCCAGATTTGCCTTTAATATGTGATCCATCGCACATTACAGGAAACAGAAATATGATTCAAGAAGTATCGCAACAAGCATTAGATTTAAATTATGATGGTTTGATTATTGAAACACATACTGATCCAGAGAATGCTTGGAGTGATGCTGCACAACAAGTTACACCAACAGTTTTGAAACAAATTTTCGAGGATTTGAAAGTCAAAAAAATGACTACAGATGAAGAAGATTTTAATATAGATATGATAAAACTTCGTGCCAATATTGATATTTATGACAGTAAATTGCTTGAACTTTTAGGTAATCGAATGAAAGTAGCCGAACAAATTGGAGCTTTGAAAAAAGCCAAAAACGTAGCAGTTCTACAAAACAAAAGATGGAATGAAATTTTAGGAAAAATGATACTTGATGGAGAAGATAAAGGATTGAGTGAAGAGTTTATTTTGAGATTATTTAAAGCAATTCATCAAGAAAGTATTAATCATCAAGAGAAAATTATTAATTCATAACTATTTTAATTGTTGAATTATAATTTTTAAATGTTGAATTAACGTAATTTTGACATTTAAAAATTATAATTCAAAATTCATAATAAATATAAATGACAGGAGTCGTATATAAATCTACAGGAAGTTGGTACACAGTGAAATCATTGCAAGGCGATTTTATGGAGTGTCGTATCAAAGGTAAATTCCGAATCAAAGGAATTAAAAGCACCAATCCAATTGCAGTTGGCGATGTTGTAGATTATGATTTAGATGAAAACTCCGATGTTGTAACAGGAACAATAACCAATATTCACGACAGAAAAAATTATATTGTTCGTAAATCGGTTAATCTTTCTCATCAAATGCACATTATAGCATCCAATCTTGATTATGTATTTTTATTAATTACAATAAATAATCCGCCAACAACATTCAATTTTATTGATAGATTTCTTGTTACAGCCGAAGCTTATAGAATTGAAACTATTTTGGTTTTCAATAAAATAGATACCTTAAACGATATTACTCTTGACGAACAATTATTTATGCAACACATATATCAAGAAATTGGTTACAAATGTTTGCGAGTTTCATCAACAGAAGAAAAAGGAATTGAAGAATTAAAAGAAATAATGATAGGTAAAACCACTATGTTTTCTGGTCATTCTGGCGTTGGAAAATCAACTTTGGTTAACGCAATGGAACCAAGTTTACATTTAAAAACCAAAACAATTTCGGAGCAAAGCATGCAAGGTCAGCACACTACAACTTTTGCTGAAATGTATGATTTATCGTTTGGAGCTAAAATAATTGACACACCAGGAATAAAAGGATTCGGAATTGTAGATATGGAAAAAGAAGAAATAAGTGGTTATTTTCCAGAATTTTTCAAGCTCAAAGACCAATGCAAATTCAACAATTGTTTACACAAAGAAGAACCAAAATGTGCCATAAAACAAGCTTTAGAAGATGATAAAATTTCATGGACACGATACAATAGTTATTTAAAAATTCTTGAAGGCGACGACGATCATTACCGAACCGATATTTATAATGATGATCGAATTGCTAGTGACGAAACTAGGAATAAATAAAATCAATTTCAATTTCAAAAATCAATTTCAAAAATCAATTTCAAATTTAGAAAATTTGTCCTACCGAGCGCAGTCGAGGTGTTTTTAAATAAAAAACCAAATCAATGAAAGCAGTAATCCAAAGAGTATCATCTGCATCAGTAACGATAGACCATAAAATCGTTGCCAATATTAAACAAGGATTATTAATTCTAATCGGAATAGAAGATGCCGACAATCAAGAAGACATCAATTGGTTAACCTCAAAAATTGCCAATCTTCGCATTTTTGGTGATGAAAACAAAATCATGAATTTATCAGTAAAAGACATCAATGGCGATGTTATTGTTGTTTCACAATTTACACTACAAGCTTCTACCAAAAAAGGAAATCGTCCTAGTTATCTAAAAGCATCTAAATCGGAAATTGCTATACCAATTTATGAAAATTTCATACTTCAAATGGAAAATGAGTTGGGTAAAAAAGTACAAAAAGGCGTTTTTGGAGCTGATATGAAAGTAGAATTATTAAACGATGGTCCAGTTACAATTGTTATTGATAGTAAAAATAGAGAGTAATTTAATTTTTTATAATTAAATCATATTTACAATTCACAATTATTTATATTTGTTTTTATATGAAAATAATAGACTGCAAATCGGCTTATTTAGAAACTCAAGAACTTATCAATCATTTTGAAGCAGGAACTGAACATTATCTTTCCGTTAGTTATCAAGAAGCCGAAGTTCGTAAAGAGTATATTGACAAATTTTATACATTTCTTGGTTGGGATGTAAACCATGACCGCCAAAAAAATCCTTTTGAACAAGAAGTGAAAATTGAGAAAGCTCAAAAACAACAAGGCGGTTTAGGACAAAAACGTGCTGATTATGCTTTCTTTCTTGCACCAAATTATAAACAAGAACAGTTTTTTGTTGAAGCAAAGAAACCTTCAAGAACTTTAAGACAAAACAAAGACGACTATTTTCAAACGGCTAAATATGGCTGGAATGCAGGAACTGGCGTTTCTATTCTTACCGATTTCGAAGAGATTGTAATTATAGATTGTCGTTTTCGTCCAGATTTTGATACTATTCTTCAAAACCAAATTAAATATTACAAATACACCGATTTTAGGGATTACGATACATTTGAAGAATTCTATTGGATATTTTCGCGAGAAGCTTTAGTTGCTGGAAACCTTACTACATTCATTGAAAAACTCAAAAAACCAAAAGGAACATCCACTCAACTCAAACTTTTTGGTGGAAAATACCAATCTATTGATGAAAGTTTTTTGAATTATATTGATGCAAAACGTTTTGAACTTGCAACTGCTTTTTATCAAAATAATACTTCGCTTGATGCGTATTCATTAACCGAAGCAACTCAACGAACTATTGACAGAATTGTTTTTATTCGTTTCCTTGAAGATAAATTAATAGAAACTGAAAACATCATTCACAATATTGCAACTGCCACTCATCCTTGGGCAAAGTTTGTTGAATATTCTAAATATTTAGATGCTAAATACAACGGAATTGTTTTTAAACCACTTTTTATTGATGATAAAAAATTTGGTGGTGCCAACGATGATTTATTTAAAGCTTTATGTTCAGATTTAGACCATACCAACACGCCTTACGATTTTAATTATATTCCTATTCACATTCTTGGAAGCATTTATGAGCGTTTTCTTGGGAAAGTTGTGGTTATTGAAAACGGAAAAGCAACTATTGAAGTTAAACCCGAAGTTAGAAAAGCCGGTGGTGTTTTTTATACACCAAAATATATAGTAGATTATATAGTAAAAAACACCGTTGGAAAACTAATTGAAAACAAAACCCCAAAGCAAATTGCAGAACTTACTTTTGCCGACATTGCTTGTGGCTCAGGAAGTTTCTTAATTGGAGTTTTTGAATATTTGCTCGATTATCATAACAAATGGTATAACGAAAACCCAAACAGTGCCAAAAAAGACGGTTGCAAGTACAATGAAGATTTTGGCGTTTATGTTTTATCTATTCAGCAGAAACAACATATTTTATTAAACAATATTTATGGTGTAGATATTGACTTGCAAGCAACCGAAGTAACGCAGTTATCGTTATTTTTAAAAATGTTGGAAGATGAAACTACAAGTACGGCAAACGACATGATGGTTTTGTTTCACGAAAAGATTTTGCCCAACTTAACCAACAATATCAAATGTGGAAACTCTTTAATTGGAACCGATATTTTAACCAATAAGTTAGATTTAGACCTTGACCAAGAACGAAAACTAAATCCATTTGATTTTAAAATGGCTTTTGCCAAAGTGTTTAAAAAAGGTGGTTTTGATGCTATTGTGGGAAATCCACCGTATTTTTCATTATCAACTATTGACAAACTTCAAAACGAAAATTTAAAATTAAATTATAAAGTTTTTGAAAAAGGAACAGATATTTATTGTTTGTTTTATGAAAGAGCTATAAAATTTCTTAACGAGAAAGGATTAGTTTCATTCATAACCTCTAATCAATGGTTGCAGACTAATTATGGTAAAGTATTAATTAACTTTTTAAAAGAAAATTCAAATCCAATTACATTAATAAACTTTGGTGGTCACAAAATATTTAAAGATGCAACTGTTGATTCAAATATTTTGATAGTTGAAAATTCTAAACCCAAAAATAAACTTGAAGCAACATTATTCAAAAAAAACTGGAATGATAAGATATTAATTGATGATTACCATCAAGAAAACAAACTTATAATAGACATTTTAAAGTCCGAGAAATGGATTATTGCAGACGATTCTGTTATTGTTTTAAAAAAGAAAATTAAAACTAAAACAGAAAGTTTAAAAAATTTAAAAGTTCAAATAAATAGAGGTTTATTGACTGGTTTTAATGAAGCTTTCATAATTAATGAGGAAACTAAAAACAAACTTATTGCAGAAGATAAAAATGCTGCTAAAATTATAAAACCAATTTTTAGAGGTCGAGATGTACACCGATATACAGCAACTTGGGCAAATTTATATTTAATTGTATCTCAAAACGGAATTGATATTGAAAATGATTATCTTAGTATATACAATCACTTAAATAGTTTTGGAAACAAAGTAAAAACCAGAAGCGATCAAGGTCAAAATTGGTATAATTTACGAGCTTGTAGTTATTATGATTTGTTTGAAACTGAAAAAATAATTTATCCAGAAACAACTGTTAGACGTTCAGAATTTTTATACATCAAAGAAGAGTGTTATATAGACAAAACTTGTTTTATGATAACAGGAAAAGATTTAAAATTCATTAACGGAATTTTAGCATCTAAATTAATGGAATGGTTTCTTGAAACTGAATTAAGATTATTAGGAAAAACTACAATTCAATATTCAAAACAATATTTAGAAAATGTTCCAATCCCAAAAATCACTAAATCCAACCAAGAAACACATGACCAAATTGTAGTTTTAGTTGAACAAATGTTAGTCGCCAAAAAGCAACAACAAATCGCAGTAACCGAGCGCGACAAAAACTACCTTGACGATAAATGCAAAAACATAGATAATCAAATTAACAAGTTGGTTTATGAACTGTATGGTTTGAGCAAGGAAGAAATTGTAATAGTAGAAAATTCTTAAATGCAGTCATTGCGAGGCACGAAGCAATCTCATCAATCAAGCGTAAGCATCAACAGATTGCTTCGTGCCTCGCAATGACTGTGTAACCAAGACATAATGCCTTAAAAAATGCCTATGAAACCAGGATTCATTTATATAATAACCAACAAAAACAATACAACATTATATGTAGGAGTAACTTCCAATTTGCCAAATAGAATTTTGCAACATATTGAAAAGCGTTATAAAAACTCGTTTTCTGCACGTTATAATTTAAATAAATTAGTTTACTTTGAACAATTTCAAATGATTGGTGATGCAATTGCAAGAGAAAAACAACTAAAAGCAGGAAATAGAGCCACAAAAGAAAATTTAATTAAAAGTATCAATCAAAATTGGACTGATTTGTATGAAGAAATAAAAGACATAATGATAATTTAACAAGAGGACAATGCATAATCAACTCAACGTTTTTTTAATCAACGTTATTGCGAGGAACTAAGCAATCTGTTGATGTATACATAAAGTTGATAAGATTGCTTCGTTTCTCGCAATGACTTAACCATGAACCTTAAAAACTCCCAACAAGAAGTAGACAACTGGATAAAAACTCACGGAGTTCGCTACTTTAACGAACTCACCAATATGGCGCAACTTACAGAAGAAGTTGGCGAAGTTGCAAGAATCATAGCTCGTCGATACGGAGAACAATCCGAAAAAGAAAGCGATAAAAATAAAGACCTTGGCGAAGAACTTGCCGATGTAGTTTTTGTAGTTTTGTGTTTGGCTAATCAAACAGGAATAGATTTACAAAAATCATTTGACAAAAAAATGGAGTTAAAATCAATTCGTGACAAAGACCGACATAAAAACAATGATAAATTAAAATAATTGTGGATTTCAAAATTCAAAATTCAAAATTCAAAATTCAAAATTCAAAAATCGCAATAACTGGTTCCAAATCTGAAACCAACCGATTGTTATTGCTACAAGCATTATATCCAAATATTACTTTAGAAAACACATCCAATTCAGATGATTCCAAAGTGATGGTAAAAGCACTAGCAAAAGATTGTCACAATGAGCTTGTCGAAGTGCATCATGCTGGAACAGCTATGCGATTTCTAACCGCTTATTTTGCAATTCAAGAAGGAAAAGAAATTGTTCTAACTGGTTCGTCAAGAATGAAAGAAAGACCAATAAAAATACTAGTTGATGCCATAAAACAATTGGGTGCAGATATTGAATATATAGAAAATGATGGTTTTCCACCAATAAAAATTAAAGGAAAAAAAATAACCCAAAATAAAATTTCTATAGATGCAAATGTAAGCAGTCAATACATTTCGGCACTTCTATTAATTGCACCAAAACTAGAAAACGGATTAGAAATAACTCTTGAAGGAGAAATAACATCCATTCCATACATCAAAATGACATTGGAATTATTAAATCGAATAGGAGTTGAAACAAGTTTTGAAAATAATAGTATCAAAGTATATCATAAATCAGCAATCGTTAATCAACAATTAACTATAGAATCCGATTGGTCATCTGCCTCATATTATTATTCAATAGTTGCACTTTCCGAAATTGGAACCCAAATTACACTTTTCAGTTTCAAAGAAAAAAGCATACAAGCAGATTCAATTCTAGTTGAAATTTATAAAAACTTTGGAGTAGAAACTATTTTTAATGATAATAATTCTATTACAATTTCTAAATCTAAAATTCACAACTCACAACTCACAACTCACAACTTAAATAACTCTCCAGATATTGCTCAAACTATTGCCGTTACTTGTTTCGGTCTAGGAATAGATTGTCACTTAACTGGTTTACATACTCTAAAAATAAAAGAGACCGATAGATTAATAGCATTAAAAACAGAACTCACAAAACTCGGAGCAAACATTTCTGTAACCAACGATAGTTTAACATTAAAGAATTCCTCTCCTTTGGAGAGGTGTTCGAAGGACGGAGTGGAAAAAAACATTAAATTATTAAAAAACGACATAATCTCAATCTCAACTTATCAAGACCACAGAATGGCAATGTCATTTGCTCCGCTTGCATTAAAAACATCTTTAATTATTGAAAATGCCGAAGTAGTTTCTAAATCCTATCCAACATATTGGGAAGACCTAAAAAGCATTGGGTTTAATATTATTTTAATTTAATACAGAAGCCATTAAAGATTGAATCACAGCTTTGGGACTGCATTTTTCTTCATAAAAATGTTTTATATTATTGCTAAGTTCTTTACAATATTTATTATTGTTTAATAGTAGATCAATTGCAATTTCTAACTCCTTTTTATCAGAAACAAAATGAATATTTTTTCCATGTAGTAATTCACAATGAATTTTATTAATTAGTGGTGTAGAAATGATAGGTTTATTCATTGCAAAAAATTCGGCAAGTTTCCATCCATGACAATTATGCACAGCAGGAGTATTGAAAACAAATTGAGAAAGTTTGGTATTGATTATATATTTTTTGGATGTATAAAGTTTATTAAAAATTAATTTGGCATAATCTTTATTAAAATAGTTTTTTGAATAAAAGCCACCTTCAAAATCACATTCTTTTTTAAGACAAATTTCAGCAAATTCTTTTCTTTTAGAATTGGTAAATTCCATAGAATTTTCATCATCCCAAAGAGTACCTATCATAAAAATATATGGAGTCAAGTTTTCAAGGTAATCTTTATTAGAATTTTCATAATCATCTATATAAGAACGTTTGTATTGGTCATAATAATCCTTGAAATGTTTTTTTGTTGATGTTAAAAGAATAGAATTATAAAGAAAATAATTTTTTAAGCTAAAAAATATGGTTTTGCTCAAACTCCATATTTTTACACCAAAACTTGGAGGAATTAGAACAATTTTTTTGTCAAAATCGTTGCCTGCTAATTCAGGATTCCAATTTATTTTAGCATATAAATCACACCAATTGTATGCAGGTTTATGAATATCATAAGGATCGCAAAAGTCAATTACAAATTTTGTGGTTTTTCCAATAGAATTAATATGTACAAAAGCAAAAAAATGCTCAAATGAAAAATCATCCTTACCTCTACACAAATCTTTAAAATATTTTTTTGAGAAAAGCACATTTTCTTTACCAAATAATTCGTATAACCCTTTTATATAATAGGATGAATATAAAATTCTAGACGATGGATCGATATAAATTTTATTCATTATTTAAAGATTTTTTTTAATAAAATGTATTAAAATTTAGCTAAAATAAACAATAAATTAGTAAAATTAATTTTCAATAAAAAAATAAACACCAAAACACTTGACAATGGCTATCTCACAATCGTATATTTGCACACGTTAAAATTTTTGAGTTAAAACACTCAAAACGAATAACTCATAACTCATAACTTTCTCAAATGAAATTATCTCATTTTCAATTCAATCTTCCAACAGAATTATTAGCAGAATATCCAGCCGAAAATCGTGACGAATCTCGTCTAATGGTTATCGACAGAAAAAAAGGAACCATAGAACACAAAATGTTCAAAGACATAATCGATTATTTTGGTGATGGCGATGTTATGGTTCTTAACAACACCAAAGTTTTTCCAGCACGTATGTATGGAAACAAAGAAAAAACTGGTGCAAGAATTGAAGTTTTCTTATTAAGAGAATTAAATGCAGAACAACGTCTTTGGGATGTTTTAGTAGATCCAGCAAGAAAAATTAGAATAGGAAATAAATTATATTTTGGCGATGACGATTCACTAGTTGCTGAAGTTATAGACAACACAACATCTCGAGGAAGAACTTTGCGTTTTCTATATGATGGTTCTTACGAAGAGTTTCGTGCAAAACTTACCGAACTTGGCGAAACTCCAATTCCAAAATACATCAATCGTGAAGTAAACGAAGAAGATGCAGAACGTTACCAAACTATTTATGCCAAAGAAGAAGGTGCAGTTGCTGCTCCAACTGCTGGTTTACACTTTTCTAAACACCTTTTAAAACGTTTAGAAATAAAGGGAATCGACTTTGCCGAAGTAACACTTCATGTAGGTTTAGGAACTTTCAATCCAGTTGAGGTAGAAGATTTGTCTAAACATAAAATGGATTCAGAAGAATTGAAAATCAATCAATTAGCTTGCGACATTGTTAACAATGCTAAGGTAAAAAAGAATAGAATTTGTTGCGTTGGTACAACATCAATGCGAGCAATAGAAAGTGCAGTTTCATCTCAACGTACATTAAATACATTTGATGGTTGGACAAATAAATTTATTTTTCCTCCATACGATTTTAGTATTGCCGATGCGATGATTACCAATTTTCATACACCAAAATCAACATTATTAATGATGGTTTCTGCATTTTGTGGACACGATTTAATGAAAAAAGCATACGAAATTGCAATCAAAGAAGAATATAAATTCTATTCTTATGGTGATGCAATGCTAATAATTTAATCTGAACTCGCTTGTGCTGATTTTTATCAGTATTTCAGATTCTCATAATAAATCTCATCAGAAAAGGTGAGATTTTTTTTTGGAGCGAATCTATCGCATTTCTACAATCCATTTTCCTGCTTTCCATTTCAATCTTTTATAACTTTGGCAAAGTTTCGAACTTCTCCAAAGGCATAAAAGGATTTCCATTATTACCTGCCTTAAAAAGGATGCCAGGGCTAAATAGTTGTCTTCTTTCACAAAATCAATTATCATTACACAAACTTTTAAACTCATAAACTTTTAAACTTTTAAACTTTTCTATACATTTACACCACAAACAAAATGCAAAATGACATTCCAAAATAATCTCGAATTCGCACAACAACTTGACCAACAAGACGAATTAAAAAAATATAGAGAAGAATTTATTTTTCCGCAACACAATGGCAAAAATGTAATTTATTTTACAGGAAATTCACTTGGTTTACAACCAAAATCAGCCAGAAATTATGTTGATGAAATCATGAACGATTGGGCAAATCTTGCAGTCGAAGGTCACTTTTATGCACAAAAACCATGGTGGGATTATCATGAACGATTTGCCAATCCGTTAAGTCAAATTGTTGGAGCAAAACCATCAGAAATTACAGTAATGAATACATTAACTGTCAATTTACATTTGCTAATGGTTTCATTCTATAAACCAATAAAAACCAGATATAAAATTATCTGCGAAGAAAAAGCATTTCCGTCAGACCAATATATGTTTCAATCACAAGTACATTTTCATGGATACAAACCAGAAGATGCAATAATAGAAATAAAACGTCGCGAAGGAGAACACAATATTCGACTAGAAGATGTTTTAGCAAAAATTGAAGAAGTTGGCGATGAACTTGCATTAGTATTATTTGGTGGCGTAAATTATTATACTGGACAAGTTTTCGATATGAAAACAATAACACAAGCTGGACATAAAGCAGGAGCAATAGTTGGTTTCGATTTGGCGCACGCAGCAGGAAATATAAATCTAGAATTGAATGATTGGAATGTCGATTTTGCAGCTTGGTGCAGTTACAAATACATGAATTCAGGACCAGGAAACGCATCCGGATGTTTCATTCATGAAAAACACCATAACAATACAGATTTACCTAGATTTGCAGGTTGGTGGGGAAATAAAAAAGAAAATCGTTTCAAAATGGAACAAAATTTTAACCCAACAATTGGTGCCGATGGTTGGCAAATTAGTAATCTTCCAGTTTTATCTCTTGCACCATATTTGGCATCGGTCGAAATGTTTGCCGAAGTTGGAATGGAAAAACTAATTGCAAAACGAAATAAAATCACATCCTATTTAGAATTTATCCTTCAAGAAATAGACAAAGAAGTTGACAGCACTTTCGAAATAATTACTCCATCAAACCTAGAAGAAAGAGCATGTCAATTATCAGTTTTTTTTCATGGTGAAGGACGAAGTTTGTTTGAATATCTAATGAAGAACGGAGTTGTAACAGATTGGCGTGAACCAAATGTAATTCGTTTTGCCCCAGTTCCACTATATTGCAGTTATGAAGATATGTACAATTTTGGACAAATATTAAAAAAAGGAATTTTATCACATTAAAAAAAATCCGCAAAAATCAGTTTAATCTGCGCCATCTGCGTTCCAATAAACGAAAAATGAATAAACAACAAATCATCCATAACTTCGATCCAAGTCAACCAGGATTAGCCGATGCAACAATATTCGGTTTGCCATTTTCTTCCGAACAATCAGAAATTATTATAATTCCAGTTCCGTGGGAAGTAACAGTAAGTTATGGTTCTGGAGCATCAAATGGTCCAGAAGCAATTCTTGAAGCATCTTTTCAAGTAGATTTAAGCCATCAAGATTTTCCAGAATTATGGAAACTCGGAATGTTTTATGATGATTCAACCGAAAATTGGAAAATAAATTCTAATTCATTCAAAGCTCTAGCACAACCTATAATTCAAGCATTAGAAAATGGTGAAGATTTAAAAAATCATCCTAATTTGTTGTTGGATTTAGAAAAAATAAATATAGCATGTCGTGATTTGCACAATGAAGTAAAAGAAAAAACGCTTCACTGGATGAATCAAGGAAAAAAAGTAGTGCTACTTGGTGGCGATCATTCAACACCACTAGGATATTACGAAGCATTGGCAACAAAACACGAAAACTTCGGAATTCTTCATCTTGATGCACACATGGATTTGCGTATTGCCTATGAAGGTTTCACTTTTTCTCATGCATCCATAATGTATAACGCTTTGCAAATTCCACAAATATCAAAAATTGTTCAAGTTGGAATTCGTGATTTCTGCCAACAAGAAGTTGAAAATGTTGTCAAAGAAAATGGTAGAGTTATTGTTCAC
>NZ_JAYVFH010000121.1:0-19885 GCF_043773265.1 Flavobacterium sp.
AATATGATGGGCGTTTTTCATTTTGTTAGAGATATTTTATACCATAATAAATCGGCAGAAGCCAAAAATAAAACCGCAATTGAAGCTGGAGAAATCCCAGAAGAAACTATTATAAAACCAATTGTTGGTTGCGAATTTTTTGTCTGCGATAATCATAAAGATAAAACTAGAAAAGACAATGGATATCAAATTGTCTTGCTTGCCAAAAACAAAAATGGCTATCACAATTTGGCCAAAATGTCATCCATTGCATACACAGAAGGTTTTTATTATGTTCCAAGAATCGACAAAGAAATTATCCAAAAATACAAAGACGACATCATTGTACTTTCTGGAAGTTTGTATGGCGAAATTCCAAATAAAGTTTTAAATCTAGGAGAAAATCAAGCGGAAGAAGCTTTGCTCTGGTGGAAAGAACAATTTGGTAAAGATTTATATATCGAATTAATGCGTCACAATCAAGAAGACGAAAATCGTGTAAATTCCACTTTGATTGATTTGGCAAGAAAGCATAATGTAAAAACAGTTGCAACCAATAATATTTTTTACATCAATAAAGAAGATGCAAACGCACACGATATTTTACTTTGCGTTCGCGATGGAGAAAAACAAGCTACACCAATTGGTCGTGGTCGTGGATATAGATTTGGATTAGACAATAAAGAATATTATTTCAAGTCGAGTGATGAAATGAAGCAACTCTTTAACGATTTACCCGAAGCCATTGCTAATATTCAAGAAGTGGTTGATAAAATAGAAATTTTTAATTTGGCACGTGAAGTTTTGCTTCCAATATTTGAAATTCCAACCGAATTTATAGTTCCAGAAGATGCATCTGATGGAGGAAAAAGAGGAGAAAATAAATTTTTACATCATTTAACTTACGAAGGAGCAAAAAGAAGGTATGCTGAAATTACACCAGAAATTCAGGAACGTATCGATTTTGAATTACTAACAATTCAAAATTCAGGTTATCCAGGATATTTTTTAATTGTGCAAGATTTCATTGCCGAAGCTAGAAAAATGGGAGTTTCTGTTGGTCCAGGTCGTGGTTCTGCAGCTGGTTCTGTTGTGGCTTATTGTCTCGGAATTACTAATATTGATCCACTTTTATACAATTTACTTTTTGAAAGATTTCTTAATCCAGATAGAGTTTCACTTCCAGATATTGATATCGATTTCGACGATGAAGGAAGAAGTAAAGTAATGGATTATGTAATAAAAAAATACGGTTCCAAGCAAGTGGCACAAATTATTACTTATGGTACAATGGCTGCAAAATCATCTGTTCGTGATACAGCCAGAGTTTTAGATTTACCTTTATTTGAAGCCGATAAAATTGCCAAGTTAATTCCGCTAAACTTAAATCTTGCCAAAATATTTTCGATGGATGATGCCAAATTAAAAGCAGCATTACGACCAGAAGATTTTATAAAAGTAAAAGAATTAATTTCTCTTGCCAACGGAAGCGATTTGGGTGGAGAAACCATTCAGCAAGCACAAATACTAGAAGGAAATCTAAGAAATACAGGAATTCATGCTTGCGGAGTAATTATTACGCCAAGCGATATTACCAATTTTGTTCCGGTTGCAACTGCCAAAGATTCAGATTTGTATGTTACCCAATTTGATAACTCAGTTGTAGAAAGTGCTGGCTTATTAAAAATGGATTTCTTGGGACTAAAAACCCTAACTTTAATTAAAGATACTGTAAAACTTGTAAAATATAGAACAGGAAAAGATATTGATCCAGATGCATTTCCTATTGATGATGAAAAAACGTATGAACTTTTTCAACGTGGCGAAACCGTTGGAATTTTTCAGTATGAAAGTGCCGGAATGCAAAAGTACATGAAGGAATTAAAACCCACAGTTTTTGGAGATTTAATTGCCATGAATGCACTTTATCGTCCTGGACCAATTGCTTATATTCCAAGTTTTATTAAACGTAAAAATGGCGAAGAAGACATTACATACGATTTAGATGCGTGTGAAGAATTGCTAAAAGAAACCTACGGAATTACAGTTTACCAAGAGCAAGTAATGCTTTTGTCTCAAAAATTAGCCGATTTTTCTAAAGGTGATGCTGACGTTTTGCGAAAAGCAATGGGAAAAAAACAAAAAGAGGTTTTGGATAAAATGAAACCCAAATTCATCTCTCAAGCCGAAGCAAAAGGACACAGTGCAGAAAAACTAGAAAAAATTTGGAAAGATTGGGAAGCATTTGCAGAGTATGCATTTAATAAATCGCATTCTACTTGCTACGCTTGGATTGCTTATCAAACTGCCTATTTAAAAGCGAATTATCCAGCAGAATATATGGCTGCAGTTTTAAGTAATAATATGAGTGACATTAAGCAAGTTTCGTTCTTTATGGAGGAATGTAAGCGAATGGGATTAAAAGTTCTTGGTCCAGATGTAAACGAATCTTTTTACAAATTTACGGTAAACAATGACTACGCAGTTCGTTTTGGAATTGGCGCAGTAAAAGGTGTTGGAGCAAATGCTGTTGATACCATTGTTCAAAACAGAAAAGATGCACCCTATAAATCAATTTTTGATTTGGCCAAAAAAATAGATTTGCGTGCAGCCAATAAAAAAGCATTCGAAAGTCTTGCTTTTGCTGGCGGATTTGATTGTTTTGAAAATACACACCGAGCACAATATTTTCACATTGAAGGCGAAGGAATAACCTTTTATGAAAAAGCAATTCGTTATGGATCAAAATTTCAAGAAAATGAAAATTCATCTCAAGTAAGTTTATTTGGCGAAGCTAGTGATGTTCAAATTGCCGAACCAATTGTGCCACCATGCGAAGAATGGAGTACAATGGAGAAATTGGCTAAAGAAAAAGAAGTGGTTGGAATTTACATTTCTGGTCATCCGCTTGACGATTATAAATATGAAATGAGTCAGTTTTGTAATGTAAAATTGATACAACTTAAAAGTTTAGATAATTTAATTGGAAAGAGTTTAACCTTTGGCGGCATTGTAACTAATGTGCAATACAGAACAGGAAAAAACGGAAAAGATTGGGCAATGTTCACTTTAGAAGGTTACGATGAAAGTCACGATTTTAGAATTTTTAACGAAGAGTATTTAAAATTTAGACATTTTTTAGTCAATAATCAATTTATTTATTTCAAAATTGGAGTCAAAGACGGTTGGGTAAATAGAGAAACAGGAAAAAAATCGGATCCACAAATTTCGTTTCAAGATGCTAAATTATTAGCAGATGTGTTGCCAACATTTGCAAAGAAATTATCTATTCAATTAAATATTTACGATTTAAAACAGCATTTAATTCAGCAATTAAACGAAGTTTTTAAAGCCAATGAAGGCGATAAAATTGTGAATTTTGAAGTTGTAGAAACAGAATTAGTTGCAAAATCTGAAGAAATAGTAAAAAGTATTGAGCCAGTTTTACTTGCTTCAAATGAAGATGAAATTGATATTGAAAATCTTGATGTGAATGAAAATCTTGAAGAAGAAGATATTGCTGAAATTGCTCCAATTGCTACAGAACAAGTTAAAAAAATTACAACTTTAGAAATGTCTAGCAGAAGATTGAAGGTTAAAATATCGAAACAGCTTTTAGAGGAATTGGAGAATTTGGAGGTTGAATTTAGATTGAATTAAAATTCTTACATTTGGAAAAAGAAAAATATGGCAAAAAAAATAACTTACGATAAAGAATTACGCGATTTACAAAAATATATTGAAAGTAATGAAAACGAAGATGCTAAACGTCATTTATTGTACCCATTATTTACGAAAGTTTTCCCCAATAAATTTAGTATAGAATCTGGCAAAAATACTCATGGTGCAGATGGTTATGTAGAAGGTCAATTAATAGTTGAAGCCAAAACTAATTTTTCACAATGGCTTGAAGGATTTTACCAAGCATTGCATTACAAAAAGAAATATGGTTTATCATATAATTCAATAATGGTTGTAAGTCATGAATTTTGTGCTATCTGGAATGTTAAAAATTTACCAGATTATGCAGTTTTAATGTTTAATACAGCCGATGCAAATGTTGCACCAAGTGATATTGGGAAATTAAATGCAAGCAAAACTCAAAAAGCAAATGCACTTTTAATTAAAGATGCCGCAAGATATTGGTTAGATCCAAAAGATTTAAAAGGTGAATTATTTAAGGATAGAAAAAGTTTAATTACTGAAACGTATGCAATTCTTAAAGAACTTAATAATCTTGACTCAGAAAAAATTCAAGTGAATAGGCATAATTTTATACATGCCATCGAGAGAATGAAACTTTATTTTGAAACACCAATTGATGCTGTTCATGCTTTTTATTCTATTATTCCTTTTTGGGATATAACATCATCTGTTGCTGAAAATCTCGATTCTGAAACATTTCAAGTAATTGGCTATTCAGGCAAAAAGGCATCAGAAAATATAAATGTTTTAGCAAAACACAAAAAAGAATTTACCAAGTTTATAGAAACACAATATATTTTCACCAACGAAGGTTCTGGTTTAACAGTAGATTATTATTTCTCTCGATTTGATGAAGTTCTGGCAGTAATTGATCCAGAATATGTTAAGCAACATGGAATCTTTTTTACAGATGATAACCTAAGTAAATTTGCACTTTGGTTTGCCAAAAATGAAGTTTTTGAAACCATTCACGAAAACTATGTAGTTTTCGATCCAGCTGGTGGTTCTGGAAATTTAATATCAAGTTACAAAGGAAAATTAAAACATAAAATAATATCTGAACTGCAACCAGATTTATTAAAAATTATTGAAAAAAGGATGAAAGCTGATCCTTGGCATATAGAAACTGGTTTTACAATTGTACCAAAAACTATTGCTAACGAAGGATTAAACTTTTTAGACAGAAGTGGTGTTGATTATTACAACGAACTTGAAAAAGCAGTTTTACAAAGCACCAATAAAGGAATAGATAAACCATTAGCTTTTTTATTAAATCCACCGTATAAAAATACAGATGAAAATGTTTTTGCTCGTGAAAAATCGGATGCAGAATATGAGATAAATGCTGATATTCTTGCATTAACTGGCGCAGATGCTGGTAAAGAACGATATTTAGCATTTCTTGGACAAATTCTAAATATTTGCAAAGCACAAACTATTAAATTGCCAGATGCCAAACCTTTGGTAATGATTTTTACACCAACTTCTTGGTTAATTCCGAGACCAACATACAAACAATTTAGAAAAACTTGGGATGAAAATTTCACCTACTTAAATGGTTTTATAACTACTAGCAATGAGTTTTTTAAACTAAAAGGAAAATGGCCGTTGGCTTTTACTATTTGGCAATATGAACCTAATGAAGAAAGACAAAACAAAGTAAAAGTGCTAGATTTAACCGAAGGAAAGAAAATCGATTTAGCATTTAATTGGAATGATAATGATGAAGAGTTAAACCCATCTGTGGAAAATTATGTAAATAAATTTGATTTTGTTAATTTAGATAATTCTCGTGGCGATATTAGAGACTTATTGCCTAAATTGGATAGAAAGGATAAATTGGTAAGACAACCACGATATAATATGTACAGAAATTTTTCTATTGATGAAAAAAAATTAAAAATAGTTAGCGGTTTTCCATTAAATGATCAACGTCACACAAGTTATAATTCTCCTTATGGATTTACAAATGGAACTTTTGTCGGTTTTATGGATGATAATACACCAGTAAGGTTAAGACAAGAACCTTCTGAAAGATTATCAAATGATTCAGATAGAGTTTGGTTTATGTTAATGTCTTCATTTAGTTCTATCAATTTACAACAAATTCATTCTGGAGCAGCAAATAGTCGGTCATATTGTGCATATGATATTTTGTCAAGCCAAGCATTATTCAGTTGGTATTCAATTAGTAAATCAATTTTTAGTAGAAATCCATTATGGACAAATCAATATGAAATTTGGCAACCCAACATTCAAGATGATTTAAAAATAGATTGGTATGCATTATGTTACGCTTTTGGCTTGGCAGAAAACCGTTGTGTGGTTACTAAGTTTGAAAAAGACAACCCAGTAATTGGCGCACCAGAAGTTTATGTTGATAATCCAATGAGTCCAAACAATCAAAATAGTTTTTATAAAACTACATTACAAAAAGAAATTAAAAAATCAAAATCTGTTGCTTTAGAATTAGCCAATGAAATAGAACTATTTTATCAATTCTGGAATTTAAATTATACTAAAGGTCAAACTCTAGAATCTGTTGGTTTACATGAAGAAGCTTATTTTAAATATTTTGATTATCCAGATTTTGTTACCAAAGATAGTGGACTAATCCAAATAAAAAAGTATGCTGATATAAACGAATGTTCTGATTTATTAGAAAAAATTACAACAATTCAAGAAAAAACTAAAAAAGTAAAAGAAGAAATTTATAGAATGTTAATAGAGGATTTTAAATATTTTGATTAAATGGGAATTAAAGCCACAACGGTTGATGAGCAAATAACACTTCTAGAAAGTAGAGGAATGGTGTTTGATTGTGATGTAGAAAAAATAAAAGAAACATTGTTAGATATTGGTTATTATCGACTTGGTTTTTATTCTTATTATTTTCAAGATAAAAAAACGCACAATTTCATCACTAATGTAAACTTTAATGATATCATTAAACTTTACTATTTTGATTTTGACATGAAGATGTTACTCTTACGATATATTTACAGAATTGAAGTTCATTTTCGCACACAACTTTTGTACTATGCATCCAATCATTATAATGATAACAACGCTTGGTATGTAGATTCTAAAATAGTTGATAGTTCTATTTTTAAAGAATTTAATACTATCTATTTTAATTTAAAAACAAAAAACAAAAACTTAGTAAAGCATCATGTTAATTATCCATGCGATTATGCACCAGCTTGGAAAGTGTTTGAGTTTTTAACATTTGGGCAAACATTTAAGTTCTTTTCTAATCTTAAAAATGAAGAATTAAAAAAACAAATTTCGGCAGTTTATGGTTTTCGAGATGTAAGTTTATTAAATAATTATTTTATTTCCATAATTAATATTAGAAATATTTGTTCACATAATGGTGTACTTTTTGATTATAATCAACCGATAGGAATTAGAAGAATTCCGAATTTAAAATATAGAATTAATACAGGTAACACATCAAATCTAAACGCTTCATTACGTCTGCTTCTTTACATTTTGAGTAAGGTTTCTAAAAATAGAGCTAAAGATTTGGAGGAAGAGTTAAAAAAATTATTAGCAACTGCCTCAGAAAATAATTTGGTTAAAAATATAATAAATTCTAAAATTAAGTTTGATATGTAATTTTTTTTATTACTTTTGTACTCTGTTAAGTGCACTACTATACAAACTGCTATAAATGAGCACTATAAAATAAGAAAATCGACCCAGACATTTTTTTGCTCTGGGTTTTTTATTATAATCAATTCCGCAAATACACACATAATAAAAACCAATTCTCAATTAACATTGTCTTAAGGAATTATTTGTTAATTTTGCAGAACAAATTAGAAACTAAAAATAAAAAAATATGGCATTAGCAATAACAGATGCAACTTTTGAAGAAGTAGTATTAAAATCAGACAAACCAGTAGTAGTAGATTTTTGGGCAGCTTGGTGTGGACCATGCAGAATGGTTGGTCCAGTTATAGACGAAATCGCTATAGAATATGAAGGAAAAGCAACAGTTGGAAAAGTAGATGTTGATGCAAACCAAGAATTTGCTGCAAAATATGGAGTAAGAAACATTCCAACGGTTTTAATTTTTCAAAACGGTGAAGTTGTTGGTCGTCAAGTTGGTGTTGCACCTAAAAAAACGTATACAGATGCAGTTGATGCATTGTTGTAATCTTTACAAAACAAAATAAATCAAGTCTAGCAAAAGCTGGACTTTTTTGTTTCATAATTTTTTTTTAATTTTTAGAAATTTCAAATTACCTTTGAACTATGAAGATAGAGGAACAAAAAGAAATTATATCTGGTTTTAAACATCTAGAACTACTTGCCAATCAAGTTGTCGAAGGATTTATTTCGGGCATGCACAAATCACCATTTCACGGATTTTCTGCCGAGTTTGCCGAGCATAAAATATACAATTCTGGCGAAAGTACTAAACATATAGACTGGAAGCTTTTTGCAAAAACAGATAGATTATATACCAAAAAATATGAAGAAGAAACTAATCTTCGTTGTCATTTAATTATTGACAATTCTTCATCAATGCATTATCCCAAATTAGAAAACAACCAACCATTCTACGAAAGTAAAATTGGATTTTCTGTACTTGCATCAGCCGTTTTAATGAATTTACTTAAAAAACAACGCGATGCAGTTGGACTAAGCATTTTTTCAGACAAATACGAGTTCTATGCTCCAGAAAAAGGAAGTGATCGTCACCATAGAATGATTTTAAATATTCTAGAAAATCTTTTAGAAAACACTAAAATCCCTAAACAAACAGATACTATAACCTATTTGCATCAAATTGCAGAGAAAATGCATCGCAGATCAATGATTGTCTTGTTTACTGATATGTTTCAAAATGAAGATAACGAAAAACTGTTTAATGCATTGCAACATTTAAAACACAACAAGCATAAAGTAGTTTTATTTCATGTTATTGATGAAAAAAGAGAACTCACTTTTGATTTTGATAATGCTCCAAGAAAATTCATTGATGTAGAATCGGGTGAAATAATCAATCTTTTTGCTGAAAATGTAAAAGAAGAATATGAAAAAAATATAAAAAAATACTTTAAAAATATATCTTTAACCTGCGCCCAAAACAAAATTAAATACGTTTCAGTTAATGTTGGTGCCAATTTCGAAAAAATTCTGACTACATATTTAGTTGAAAAACAAAACTTTGGTTAAAAACATTTTATTAATGAAAAAAAATATTTAAAAACTCTTGTAGATACAAAAAACGATTGTATATTTGCAACCGCAATAAAGCGATGGTTTGGTAGTTCAGTTGGTTAGAATACATGCCTGTCACGCATGGGGTCGCGGGTTCGAGTCCCGTCCAGACCGCTTAATTTGGGAAAATATTTAAAAGCACTTTGGTAACAAAGTGCTTTTTTGCCCAAAAAAGTCCCCATAATAAGGGATAAAAATAGTTGTGTTGTTTTCGATACGCCTTTGTAAAGCGTATCACGGTTTAGTAGTTAGACCAATGAAAAGCTTTTCACTTTATTGTGAATAGCTTTTTTGTTTTTATAGCATTTTTTTATTTAATATATTGAAAATTTGTATATTGCAAGTCATTTTGATGAAATCTTAACTTTAATCAAAATTTGAATTCAAAAATCTATAACAATCAAAACTATAAACAACATGAAAAAACTATTACTATTATTTGTTTTATTTTTCTGTTCATCGGTGCTTTTTTCTCAAGCATTAAATCAACCAACATTATATAATAATGTTTGCGATGACAATAATGATGGATTTGCTGCTTTTTATTTAGCAGAAATTTCTTTTGAAATTTTAGGAGGTTTAAATGCTTCTAATTTTACAGTTACCCATCATAATTCTTTAGTTGATGCACAAATTGGAGCTAACCCATTATCAAGTCCATATGTAAATATGTTAATTTATGTTCAAACAAATTTTGCTAGAGTTGTCAATAATACTACAACTGAAGTTCAAATTTTACCATATGATTTAACGGTTAATCAAACACCACAAGCAACATCACAAGTTTTAACAAATTGTATAGATGCAACCACCAGTTTTCCTTGTTGGAATTTGTTAAGCTTAGTTCCTCAAATTCTAAATAGTTCTCCAAATTCTATAGTAAGTTTTCATGTAACCCAAGTAGATGCACAAAGTAATACAAATGCAATTGTAAACCCAAATTGTTACATAAGTTCTGTTGGAGCGCCAATTCAACCACCAGTTTTTTATTTAATAACTGATATGGTATCTGGATGTTCTTCTGTAGGTATAGTTGAAATGGTTTTTGTTGATTGTGGAACTACTTGCGAGTCTGTTTTAAACTTATCAGTTTCAAATATTGAATCAACTACGGCTTTGCTTGATTGGACTTATTCTCCAACAGCATTAGAATATGAAATTACAACTTTTGTAAATGGTGTTTCTTCTGGTCAAACATATTTTGCAGATAATAGTCCATTTTTACTTACAGGATTAAATTGTAATGCAGGAGTTTATACGGTTAATATTAGAGCTATTTGTTCAGCAACTGATGTAAGTGAATGGTCGGTTTTAACAATAACACCAATTCCATGTAATCAATCTGGAACACCAATTAATTTGACACAATGTGGTGATACTGGAAGTCAAGTTTGTTTTAATTTAGAAATGAATAATAGTTTTATTATTGGTTCATTAAATCCTTCGCAATATACAATCACTTATCACGCTACTGAAGCTGATGCTATAAATGATGTTAACCCATTATCTTCTCCATATTGTATTACTATTTTATCACAAATGATTTTTGCGAGATTAGAAAACAATACCTCACAATCTTATGAAGTCTTTCCTTTTTTATTAATTGTTGAACAAAATTCAAGTAATGTTTTAACACTTTCAAATATGGATCAATGTGATGATAATAATGATGGATCTGTAGTTTTTAATTTAACAACAATTCAAGCACAAATAACTTCAACCAATACATTACAATATTATACCAGTTTGGCTAATGCTCAAAATATGGTTTCACCAATACTAAATCCTGTAACATTTACAGTAGCAAATACAATTACAAACACTCCAATTTTTGTAAGAGAAATTATTTCTAATTCTTGCGATTCTTTATATACTTTTAACGCAAGAGCATTTGTAATTTGTAATACTGCATTTAATTGTAATCAAGCAAATTCATTGTGTAGTGCTCTTGGTGTACCTTTTAATAATACTATTAATGGAACTACAAATGGCTTTGCAGGTTGTTTAGGTTCAACACCAAATCCTACTTGGTTTTATTTACCAATAAGTACTGCTGGTAGTATTAATCTTTTAATAACTCAGAGCAATACTCCAACAGGTGTTGGTAATCAAGATGTAGATTATATTATTTATGGTCCATTTAATGATCCATTGACGCCGTGTAGTAGTCCATTAAATCCTAGTACAATAGTTAGTTGTAGCTATTCTGGCGCAGCAGTTGAAACTGCAACAATTCCAAATGCTTTACCAGGACAATACTATTTAATTATGACAACAAATTTTAGTAATCAGTCAGGATATATTACAATCTCTCAAACTTCTGGTTCTACAGGAACAATAAATTGTTCGGGATTATTGTTAAATGCATTTTTAGATTCTAATAATAATGGCACACAACAATCTGGTGAACCAAATTTTCCTTTAGGACAATTTCATTATGAAGTAAATGATAATACTGTTATTCATAACATAATTTCTCCAACAGGAACTTATGGAATTTATGATATTAACGCTTCAAATTCTTATGATTTGTCTTATAGTATAAATTCATCTTATGCAAGTAATTATAACGTAACAACTTCGTCTTACAGTAATATAAACATTATTGCTGGTTCAGGCATGACCGTTTATAATTTTCCTGTAACAGTTGCTCAAACCTATAACGATTTGGCAGTTACAATTATTCCAGTAAGTGCGCCAAGACCAGGTTTTACTTATGAAAATAAAATTATTTACACTAATCTTGGTAACCAAACTGTTACTTCTGGAACATTAACATTTACTAAAGATGCTAATGTTACTATAAGTTCATTAACACCATCAGCAACAGCTACAACTTCAACAGGATTTACACATAATTTTACTAATTTACTACCTTTCGAAACTAGAATGTTTACAGTTTCAATGCAAGTTCCAAATATTCCTGTTGTAAATATCAATCAATTATTAACTAACTCAGCTACAATAATTCCACTTACTGGAGATATTGTTCCAGAAAATAATTATAGTTCAACAACTCAAATTGTAATTGGCTCTTATGATCCAAATGATAAAATGGAATCTCATGGTGAACGAATTTTACATTCATCTTTCACATCAAATGATTATTTGTATTACACAATACGATTTGAAAATTCTGGAACTGCAAGCGCAATTAATGTAAGAGTAAATGATGTTTTAGATAGTCAGTTAGATCAAACATCTATTAGAATGGTTGCAGCAAGTCATCCTTATGTTATGGATAGAGTTGGTAATAATCTTACATGGAAATTTGATAACATACAATTGCCAGTTTCTGTTGAGAATACTAGTATTGGAAAAGGATATGTAATGTTTAAAGTAAAACCAAATGCTGGTTATGCAGTTGGAGATATTATTCCAAATACTGCTTCTATTTATTTTGATTTTAATCCAGCAATTGTTACAAATACTTTTAATACAGAATTTGTGACAACATTAGCTATTAATGAATTTGAAAATGGAGACTTTGTTTTCTATCCAAACCCAACAAGCGATTTTGTAACTATATCATTAAAAAATAATTCAGATGCAATAAATTCAGTTGTGGTTTATGATGTTTTAGGAAAACTAATTATGACTGTAAAACCTAATTCAACAGCTGTTTCCGAAACTATTGATTTATCATCTGTAAATTCTGGACTTTATTTTATTGAAGTTATTACAGAAAACAATTTAAAAGTTGTAAAAAAACTGATTGTTAAATAGTTTTTTATAAAATATATTAAAAAATGGGAAGCATTTTTGAACTTCCCATTTTTTGATAAAATAAATAATATAGTTTTACATAATATATTAAAATGAAAAAAACACTCTTGATTTTTATGTTGCTTATTGTTAACTCAATAACGGCACAAGTTACTCTCAGAATAACTGCTATTCCTAGTAATACACCAATAAATGCTACAATATATATTGCAGGAAGTTTAAATACTTGGAATCCTAGTAATACAGAATATACTATGCAACCAGATGGTTTTGGTGCATGGCAAATTCTTATTCCAGAAGGAACAGGAGTTGTTGAATATAAATTTACAAGAGGAAGTTGGGTATCTGTTGAAGGTAATGCATCAGGAGGTTATTTGCCAAATAGGTCTTTTGCATTTACAGGTAATCCGCAAACAATAAATTTGACTATTCAATCATGGGAAGACATTGCTGGTTCTGGCACAACAAGCACTGCTGCGTCTAATGTTCAAATATTGAGTAACAATTTCTATATGCCACAATTAAATCGATATAGAAAAATTTGGATTTATTTACCGCCAGATTATTTTACAACATCTAAAAACTATCCTGTTATATATATGCAAGATGGACAAAATCTATTTGATAATGCTACTTCATTTTCTGGTGAATGGCAAATTGACGAAACCTTAAATACACTTCACTCACAAGGAAATTATGGAGCAATTGTTGTAGGAATCGATAATGGTGGAGCAGAACGACTAAATGAATATTCTCCATGGGTTAACTCAAGTTATGGTGGCGGACAAGGTAATTTATATATGCAATTTGTTGCTGAAACTTTAAAACCCTATATCGATATTAATTTTAGAACTCGTCCAGAGTCACAATTCAATGCATTAATTGGTAGTTCAATGGGAGCATTTATTTCAACTTATGGAAGTACTGCCTATTCAAACTATTTTTCTAAAGTTGGAATTTTTAGTCCAGCTTTTTGGTTTTCATTAACTAATATGAATAATTACATTACTTCAACAACCAATAATTTGACCAATTTAAGAATGTATTTTGTTGCAGGTCAAACAGAATCTTCATCTATGGTTACAGATGTTAATTTAGTAAAAAACATTTTTTTAAGCAAAGGAGTTTCTAATAGTAATGTAATAACCAAGTTTGATAGTTATGGAACTCATACCGAGTCGTATTGGAGAGGCGAGTTTAGCGCTGCATATTTATGGCTTTTTCAAACAGAAAATTTATTAGAATCTAACCAACCACAAATAGAAAAGCCAATTGTTTATCAAGACAATTATGGTAATATTGTTGCGCAAGGTATAGCTGACAATTTAGATTTGGATGTGTTTTCAATTCAAGGTTTAAATATTGGAACAATAAATGTTTCTAACGGAAGTAATCATTTGCCAATCTCCATTTCATCAGGAATATATTTTCTTAAATCTAAATCTAATCCAACAGCCGAGGTTATCAAAATATTTTTAAGATAAGTGAAATACTATTTATTATAGATAATTTTTTATTGCAACAAACAAATACAACAATAAAAATGATAAGCACACCATAAATTTCATAAAACTAGAAACTAGAAACCCCAAAAAAGCTCCAGTTGCTGCTTTCAAAGCACCTTTTTTGTCTTGAAAATTGTATATTAATTCGCCAATAAAAGCACCAACAAATAATCCAATTATAAAACCAACTGGAGGAAAAAATAAACCAATTATTAATCCAATATTTGTTCCCCAAACACCATATTTTGTACCACCAAATTTCTTTGTACCTTTGGCAGGAATAATATAATCTAGAACAGTAATTGCAATTGTTAGTAGGAAAGTAAAACCTAGAATCCAATAATTATTTTCTACGTAATTAGTTAAATAAAGAAGTAAAAGTCCAATCCAACTAATTGGTGGTCCTGGCAAAGCTGGAAGAAAGCTGCCAAAAAGACCAACCACACAACAAAGTAAACCTAGTGAAACCAAAATGATATCCATAAAATAATTTTTAGTATTTTTGGAAACGAATATGAGAAAAATAATTCAAATAATGCTTTTTTCTTTTTTAATTTTTTGTTCAACTAGCAATGCTTTTGGACAAGAAAAGACATCTAATGATCCAGATATTTCTATAAAAGAAACATTATATACAAAGTATAAAAAAGAAGTACAAGCATACAATAAAAAAGAATTTGACACTTTGTTCTTTGAGTTTTTTGCAAAGCAAAGCGACAAAAAAACTACACTATCTAAAGAAGAATTTTATACTTACACAATAAAAATTGCAATTTATTCTGAAAAACTCGGGTTGTTATACAAAGCCCAAAAAGAGGAAGCTCAAAAAGCAAAACAAGATTGGTTTGAAAGAAGTTATTCCGATTATTTAAACTCCAAAAAATAATACTTTGAAAAAGGTTTTAGCACTATTTTTTATTTTAACACTTCAGTCTTGTCAATATTTTGAGAAGAAAGTTCCAACAGAAAAAGAATTGTTAGAAAAACAGCTAAAAGAAATAAATTGGAAAGAAGTAGACGAATATCCATCGGTGGTTGAGTGTGAAAAACTAACTAATGAAACGCAAAGAAAACAATGCTTTTTCGAGTTTTTAACAAGCGCAATTCAGCAAAAGTTAAGCGTTGATACTTTGTCTATTTTATATCCAGAATTAGATACAATTAAAGTAAAAGTAACAGTAAATTCTGATGCTTCAATGAAATTTGAACCCCAATTTTCTCAAGATTCTGTTGCTTACGACAAAGTGAAAATAGATAGTATTTTTAAAGCAAGATTAGTAGATTTGCCTCAAATAAATCCGGCGATTAAAAGAGGAATTCCTGTAAAAACTCAATTTATTTTACCAGTAATTATTAAAGTAAAATAATTATTTATTAAACTTCCTACCTTTCCAAGAAAAACTACCAAACAAAGAAAAAATCCCAACACAACTACAAAATATTGGATAAATTAAACTACTAGCGATTGGAAGTAAAAATTTTCCATTTCTCAAATAAACATTAGATTTAAAAAGCAATACATAATCAATAGCATATTTAATTAAAAATACTATTATCAAAGTTTCCCACTTTATTGTCCCACTGAGCGCAGTCGAAGTGCCCAAAACTTGCAACCCAAAACCTGCAACCAAACTCAAATTCATCAGCAACACAACAACTGCTAAAATTTTAGAATAATTATCAGAATAGGAAGAAGTTTTACTTGCCCAGCGAACACGTTGCATAAATAATTTATACAAATCATTTTCAGGTTTTGTTGTAACAATTGCATCCGTATTTTTTAAATAATGCACTTTATCCGAAATACTTTTTATAGCTTTTTGTAATAAAAAAACATCATCACCACTTGCTATTTTATTATTTCCACCGAAACCACCAATGTCGGTAAACAATTTTTTGGTGTAAGCAAAATTTGCTCCGTTGCACATAAATGGTTTTTCAATGCCAAAACTGCCAATCGTTGTTCCTTGCAAACTCAATAAATCCAATTGTTGAAAATGATGAAACCAGTTATTCTTGGTTTTGTATACCACAGCACCAACAACCATTTCTGCATTATTTTTTTGAATAAAATTATCTAAAGTCAATAGCCAATTTTTATTTACAGTACAATCAGCGTCAGTTGTTACAATCCATTGATTTTTTAAAATTGGAATTGCTCTTGAAATTGCATCTTTTTTTGGTGAATTTGATAAGCGCAAATTTTCTAAAAGAGTGGTTTCAATCAACCCATTTTCCATTCGCCATTTAATATAAACTCTTTCAGAATTGTCTTTAGAAAAATCATCAATCATTATCAATTCAAACAATTCTTTAGGATAATTTAAATTGGAAATTGATTTTAAAAGCTTTGGCAAATTCTTTTCTTCATTCCTAAAAGGTACAATAATTGAAAATTTTGTTATTGGTTTTTCTTCAGTTCTAACAAATGTTTTCACTTTATCAAAACCAAAAATCAGTTGCAGAATAAATACAACATAAACCGCTAAAATAACAAACAATATAATTTCAATCATAGATAAATAGTTTACAAACGAATTTTCAAAAAGGCGAACAGTTTCCACGAATTTACAAAAATCAAAGTTTTCACGAAATATTAATCTTAATGAACTTAACTTCCTTAATGGTTTATAATCTTTGAGACTTAGTGTCTTCGTGGCAAAACCTTAAAAACCAAAACATAATAACTACCAAAAACCACTGGTAAAACCACATTTAAAAACCACATCAGCATAGTTACAAAAACTACAATCCATTCGTTAACGCCAAGCAAACCAAAGAAGTAAATTGCCAAACTTCCTTTTAAAGCAAAGTCTAAAAACTGAAAACTAGGCACAATCGAAGCTAAAAAATAAACTGTTGTAATTGTTGCCATCAAAGTCATGTAAGGCAAATCTACATCAAATGCCAAAAACAAAAAATAATATTGATGCGAAAAAACAATGTATCTGCAAAATCCTAAAACTAAATTCTTACGATGTATTTTCTTCGGAATTTCATTAATTTTTTCTAACAAATCTTCAATAGAATAACCTTTTATTTTTATTTTTTTGGTAAAATATGAAAACAGAAAAAATGCTAGTGTAACTATTATAATTCCGAAACTCCAAAAACCAATGTTTTTGTCACACTGAGCGCAGTCGAAGTGTAAAAGCATCATTCCAATAATTCCAAATATTCCTGTCGCAACAATTTGAATTCCGTTGCAAATTAAATTAAGAAAAATAATTTTTTTAGTATCTTTCTTCTCAAAGTACAAAGCTTTTCCTGCATATTCGCCAACGCCAACTGGAGTAAAAACGCCCAATGTTAAAGCAGCAAGAACTTGTTTTGTAGCTTCATTTATAGTAATCGGTTTTACAACTTGTGCCAGATTTTGCCATTTTAGAATTTCAAAAAAACGATTTAAAAAGCTAAAAAATAAGATAAACGAAATTCCAGCAAACGATTGATTTTTATAAAATAAGATAAGAAATTTGTCCCAATCCAACTTGTCATTGGTAGCGAGTTGATTGTAAATAAAATAAAATGCACCAACAACAATCAAAAGTTTGACTGAAAAAACCAAGAATTGTTTAGCTTTGTGAGGAATTGTAAACATAGTTGCAAAGAAACGTAATTTCTCTTGACTTTAGAAACCTCAAAGGTTTTTAAAACCTTTGAGGTTTGATAAATATAAATAATTGGCAAACGAAAGAATAATTTTAGGAATAGATCCAGGAACAACCATTATGGGTTTCGGATTAATAAAAGTAGTCAACAAGAAAATGGAATTTCTTCAGTTGAACGAGTTGATATTGAGTAAATACGACGATCATTATACCAAATTAAAAGTAATTTTTGAACGCACAATAGAGTTAATAGAAACCCATCATCCAGATGAAATTGCTATTGAAGCACCTTTTTTTGGTAAAAACGTGCAATCAATGTTAAAATTAGGAAGAGCGCAAGGTGTTGCAATGGCAGCAGGATTGTCAAGACAAATTCCGATTACTGAATATGAACCTAAAAAAATAAAAATGGCAATTACTGGAAATGGAAACGCCAGCAAAGAACAAGTTGCCAAAATGTTACAACAATTATTAGGATTAAAAACATTACCAAAAAATCTCGATTCAACTGATGGATTAGCAGCTGCAGTTTGTCATTTTTTCAATTCTGGCAAAGTGGTTGGAGAAAAAAGTTATACAGGTTGGGATGCTTTTGTAAAGAATAATGAAAATAGAGTTAAGAAGTAGTGTTCAGTGTTCAGTTGGCATTTCTGAGCAATGAACACTGAACACTGAATACTAAAACATGAGCGGAATCTACATCCACATTCCATTTTGCAAGCAAGCGTGTCATTATTGCGACTTCCATTTTTCTACTTCAATGAAAAAGAAAGACGAGATGGTTCTGGCATTGGCTAAAGAAATTGAAATGCGTAAAAGTGAGCTTCTCGACTGCGCTCGAAGTGACAACGAAATTATAGAAACCATTTATTTTGGTGGAGGAACGCCAAGTATTTTAGACGTTTCAGATATAAAATTATTAATTGATACAGTTTATAAACATTTTAAAGTAGTAGAAAATCCAGAAATTACAGTCGAAGCGAATCCTGATGATTTGTCTCCAGATTTGTCATTCCAAGGAACGAGGAATCTCTTTGAAGAATTCAAAGCAATTGGAGTCAACCGACTATCGATAGGAATTCAATCCTTCTTTGAAGACGATTTAAAGTTGATGAATCGAGCTCATAATTCGGCGGAAGCCAAAGAATGTTTAGAATTTGCCACAAAATATTTTGATAATATTTCTATCGATTTAATTTATGGAGTTCCAAATATGAATAATGAAAAATGGCTTCAAAATATTGAAACTGCTTTGTCTTTCAACATTCCGCATATTTCTAGTTACGCTTTAACTGTTGAGCCAAAAACTGCTCTGCATACATTTATTCAAAAAGGAATTATTCCGCAACCAGATGATGAAGTTGCTCAAGAACATTTTCAAATTCTGGTAGATAAATTATCTGAAAATGATTTTATTCACTACGAATTATCCAATTTTGGGAAAGAAAATTATTTTTCTAAAAACAATTCTAGTTATTGGTTGGGTAAAAAATATATCGGAATTGGACCTTCAGCTCACAGTTATGATGGACAATCTCGCAGTTGGAATGTGTCTAATAATTCATTGTATTTAAAATCAATATCCGAAAATAAATTGTCATCAGAAACTGAAAAACTTACTCAAACAGATAGATATAACGAATATGTTATGACTGGTTTGCGAACAATTTGGGGAATTTCTTTAGACAGAATTGAAACTGAATTTGGAAAAACTTATCTAGATTACCTTAACCAACAAGCTGAGAAATATATTGAAGATCATTTACTTTTTGTTGATGAAAACATTTTGCGAACTACCAAAAAAGGAAAGTTTTTGAGTGATGGAATTGCAAGTGATTTGTTTTTGCTAAATTTGGAATAAAATCATGTCACTTGAAAGCAACAATTCATCATAACGAAAAATACATTGAAATCGACTTATCAAAACCAATTGATATTTCTATTCCGTTACGCGCCAATAAGGATTGCGCGAGCGCATGGTATGTAGAACCAATGAAACTTGAACCCGTTGTGATGGGCGAATGGGTGGGCGACGTGAACAAGGGCGGAAGCGTGAACTTTAGAACTGTTACATTTAATCCTCACGGCAACGGTACGCATACCGAATGCGTGGGACATATCAGC
>NZ_JAYVFH010000122.1:0-20113 GCF_043773265.1 Flavobacterium sp.
TTTAAATCAAAATTAATTCGATTTTTTTCATTTATGTATTCTTTCTCCTGTGTGCAACTATAGTACAAAAATGTTGCCAAACAAAAATACGATAAAAGAACAAACTTTTTAATGAAGTGTTTCATAAGCTTTTGGTTTAAGGTTTATAGTATTGTAAAGATATACAAATAATCAAATATAACACATATTTGTGTTTATATAATTTTTGCTATTTCTTCAACTTTCGACATGATAAATGAAGATAAAATTTTTGAAAAAAAATTAGGAGAAAGAATTAAGGAAATTAGAATTTCAAAAAAATTATCTCAAGAAATGTTGGCTAATGATGCCGATATTCCAATAAATCAAATAGGAAGAATTGAACGAGCAGAAATTAGTACATCGCTGCAAACAATCTATAAAATTATTAAAGCTCTTGATATTAAAATTAAAGATTTATTTAATCTAGATCTTTAGACATTCTTTATAATGTTTTAAATTTTATTAACTTCAAATAGTAAAACATCATTATCTCAAAAACCAAAAATGAATATAAAAAATGATGTTATTAAATAAAAAAAAACTGCTCAATTAATTTGAGCAGTTTTGAAATATTTTTAGAATATAAAATTAATTTTAGATTAAAATCCTAAATCTTTTTTTACGTCTGGAGTTATATCTGTACCGTCTTTTAGTAATAATGTTTCAGCATTTAAAACATATTGAAAACCTTTGGCTTTACCAACTTTTTCTATTGAAGCTCTAATTTTTTCAGTAATTGGTTTCATGATGTCAGCTTCTTTTTTTTGTAATTCAGTTTGAGCTGTTTCTTTAAATTCATTGATTCTTTTAATCATGTCTTGAACTTCAACTTGACGAGTTTGGTTTACAGCATCTGTAACTGTTGCTCCTTCAGCATCATATTTTTTTATTTTTGCCTGATATTCGTCAACTAAAAGTTTGTAATCTTTATCATAGGTTTCGCCTAATTTTTTTAATTGATTTTGACCATCAATAACTGCTGGCATTTTCAACATTATTTCATTAGTATCAACATGTGCTAATTTAGCTTGTGCATTAATAGTTTGAGCACCAAATAAAGCAACAATGGCTATTAGTAAAGTTTTAAATTGTTTCATTCTTGTTTTAATTTTAATTATTATTGTGTTAATTATTTATTATGGTTTTGGCGTTACTGCCTCTTTATTCTTTTTTTCTTCTTCTCTTGCTTTTTTAGCAGCTTCTCTATCTGCAATTGCTTTGTCTTTTTTATCTTGTAAAGCTTTTTTTCTATCTTCTATTATTTTTTTTCTTTCGTCTAGAGTTTTAGTTTTAGCTTCTTCTGCTTTAGCTTTTTTCTCTGCCGCTTCAAACTCTTTGTCGGTTGGAACAACATCGTTTCCTTCCTTATTAGTTCCATCTTTTACATCCTTATCAGAAACTGTGCCAGTTTTTTTTGCTTCTTTATCTTCTAGCAATTGTTTTCTTTTGTCTTCAAGTGCTTTTTTCTTTTCATCTGCTGCAATTTTTCTTTCGTCTATTAGTTTTTGGCGTGCAGCTCTTTTTTCTTCAAGAACTTTTTGTCTTGCAACTAGGGTTGGATTTTCGTCAACCATGTCTTGTTTTCTTTCTTCTACGGCTTCTTTTTCAAGTTGTTTTTTAGTTCTTTGTTCGCTATTTTGAATTCTAGTTAAAACCCTTACAACTTGATCGCTAATATCATGTCTTTTTGCTGCAAATAACATTGTTAAATCTGATGATCTGTCAAATACATAATCATATTTTTTTGCCTCAGCAATATCTTGAACTGCATTAAAAACTTGATCTTGAATTGGTTTTACAAGTACAGCTTTTTGAATCATTAAATCGCCTGATGGTCCAAATCTTTTTTGTTGATAATCTAATAATTCTGTATCAAGAAAAGCAATTTCTTCTTCACGTTCATCAAGAAGTTCTTTAGTTAAAAGCACTTTTTCAGATTTTAAAGTTTCTTTTAATTTAACTATTACTAATTTTTTTTCTTCAATTTCTTGTTTCCACTTTTGAGCTTTTTGCTCTAGTTGATTTTTAGCTTCGGCATAGTCTGGAACTTTCTCAAGAATATATTCCATATCGATGTATCCAACTTTTATTCCACGTGATTGTGCGTTTGCATTTGTTGCAAAAAATATACTAATAAATAGTATTAAAATATATCTTCTCATAACTTATTGATTTATAAATCTAAACAAATATACTAAAATTGTTGTCCAATAATGAAATGTGTTTCCCAACCATTTTTTATTGTTCCGCCAGGAAGTGCATCGAAACCATGTCCGAAGTCAATTCCGAGTAATCCAAATGCTGGCATAAACACACGTAATCCAAATCCTGCCGAACGTTGTAACTGAAACGGATTGTATGTTTTAAAGTTCAAATAAGATGCTCCTGCTTCAAGAAAACCTAATACATAAATTGATGCTTGTGACTTCATTGTTAATGGATATCTTAATTCTAATGAGAATTTATTATATATTGGATCACCATTTGCAGATGATAATGCTTGATTTGGATAACCTCTTAATTGTACTACTTCACGACCATCAAGTGCAAAGTTAGCTAATCCATCACCACCAACAAAAAATCTTTCAAAAGGAACAACTCCATAAGGTAAAGTTTTAGTTGGATCTTTAGGATCATTACTAACACCTCTGTCTTTATTATATGCTCCAAGCATTCCAAACTCTGCCAATGAACGAAGGGTTAACTTTCCGTATATCTTAGTAAACGTTTCTGCTTTGAATTTTATTTTATAATATTCTAACCAATTAAATTTCTTTTGGTCAATTTTGGCTTGATCAGCATCTGCATCTTGAAAATTTTCAACTTTTACATAACCAGATTGTGTTGATCCATCTGGATTAGTTATCGTTTGAGTAGCAATATAATCTCCAGTAGCAACATATACTTCGTCAATGCCAAAATATCCATCTGCTGTGTTTATTAATTTATATTCTTTTTGGTTTTTCAAATCGGCATAATCAACTTTATTAAACGCAGAATATGGCGGTGTGATTTTTGCAGTTATACTAAATTCTGAACCTTTTGTTGGAAAAATAGGACTGTTACCTTTGTTGTTTCTTGTTAATCCAAATGTGTATGCAAAATTTCTTGAAGAACCATTTCCAAATGTAAATAAACCAGTATTGTAATTATTTAAATCATAATATTGAAAACTCAATGAGTTTGATAAATAAAAGTAATTGTCTGGCACTGTTAATCTTTTTCCTAATCCAATTGAAAGCGATGTAATATTAAAACTTCTACTTTTATCTACACTACTAGATCTACCAGTATATAAAAATTGTTTACTATGTGATAATGAAGTTGAAAAACTAATAGGTTTTTTTCCGCCAAACCATGGTTCAGAAAATGATAAACTATAGGTTTGATAAAATGAACTTGCTTGTGCTCTTAAAGATACTTTTTGTCCGTCACCCATTGGAATTGGTCTATAAGCTTCTTTTTTAAATATATTTCTAATAGAGAAATTGTTAAATGATAAACCAAGTGTTCCAATAAAACCACCACCACCATAACCACCTTGAAGTTCTATTTGGCTTGAACCTTTTTCTACTACTTTCCAGTCTAAATCTACTGTTCCAGCAACTGGATCGGCATTTTTAACATCTGGAGAAATTGCTTCTGCATCAAAAAATCCTAACTGACCTAATTCTCTAATTGTACTTACTACTTCTTCTTTATTCCACTTATCACCTGGTTTGGTTCTAAGTTCTCTATAAATAACTTGATCGTTGGTTTTATCATTTCCAGAAACGGTAATGTGATTAAAATAAGCAAGTGGTCCTTCAACAACTCTAATTTCAAAATCTATTTGTTCGTTTTCTGTTTTTACTTCAACAGCATTAACGTTAGAAAATAAATAACCACTATTTTGATAAAGATTTGTAATATCTTCTCCGTCTGGTTTTGTTTTGTCTGCAATTCTTTTTTCTAGCAATACTCCATTATATGTATCACCTTTATTTATTCCTAAAATTCTACTTAGTAATTGGTCAGAATAAATTGTATTTCCTAAGAATTTTATGTTTCCAAAGTAATATTTATTTCCTTCTTCAATTTTAACATTGATAGCAATTTTGTTTTTAGATTTATCTAACCAAACAGAATCTGAAACAACTCTAGCATCTCTATAACCTTGCTCTTTGTATTTTTTAGCAATTGCTGCCAAATCTTCTTTATATTTGTCTTTTACGTATTTAGAAGATTTAAAAATTCGTATTGGATTAACTTCTTTAGTGTTTTTCATCACTTTTCGAAGTTTTTTATCTGAAAACTGTTTGTTTCCATCAAATGTAATATCACCAATTTTTACTTTTTCTCCTTTATCTATTGCAACCAAAAGTTTTACTTGATTGATAACTGTTGTGTCATTGATGGTATTGATGTTTACTTTAGTATTGAAATAACCATCTTTTTTATATTTATTTTCAAAATAATTTCGAGTATTTGTAATAAGGTTTTCATTAACAATTTTACCTTTTGTTAAATCACTTTCTTTTATCAATTCTTCGGTTTTACCTTTTTTTACTCCAGTAAATTTCACTTCACTTAGTTTTGGTAGTTCGTTGATGTTTAATTCTAAATAGATACTATCGCCTTTTATCTGATTAACATAGAAATCAATTTTATTAAACAATCCAAGTTTGCCTAATTTTTTAATTGCATTACTAATTTCTTCTCCAGGAACTGTTATCGTTTGTCCTTTTTCAAGTCCTGCAAACGTTACAACTGTTTGTTTGTTAAAAGTTACTTTTCCTGTAACGTCTACATCTGCTAAAATATATTTTGTTCCTTGATCATAAGGAACTCTTTCTTGGGCTTGTACTAAGGTTACATTTCCTAATAAAAATAAGAAAATAAATGCACCTAAAAATTTATTTGACACTAATATATTATTTAATTTGTTCACTTGTTTTACCGAATCTGCGTTCTCTTTTTTGATAGCTAATAATTGCTTCATATAAATCTTTTTCTTTAAAATCTGGCCAAAGAACATCAGTAAAGTAGAGTTCTGCATAGCATATTTGCCATAGCAAGAAGTTACTTATTCTGTGTTCACCACTGGTTCTAATTAATAAATCTACGTCTGGTAGATTGTGCGTGTAAAGATGCTGATTTATAATTGATTCATCAATAGTATCTACTGAAATTATATTATTTTTAACTTTCTCACTTATGTTTTTGACAACGTTTATTAATTCTTCTCTTGAACCATAGCTTAATGCAATAGTGAGCGTCATTCTAGTGTTGGTCTTTGTTTTCTCAATAACTTCCTTTAATTCTTTTAGTATGGAAGTGGGTAATTTATCAAGCGAACCTATAGAGTTTAATCGAATATTGTTTTCTTGTAACGTTTTTAATTCGTTTTTTAAGGAATGAACTAAAAGTTTCATTAAGGTATCAACTTCAAGTTTTGGTCTGTTCCAGTTTTCGGTTGAAAAAGCATATAATGTTAAGTTTTCAATTCCAAGTTTGGCACAAGTTTCTACAGTATTTCTAACAGATTTCGTGCCGTTTTCATGTCCTAGTGCTCTTAGTAAACCTTTTTGTTTTGCCCAACGACCATTTCCGTCCATGATTATGGCTAAATGTTTGGGTAAGTTGTTTTTATCTATTGAGTCAAGTAAAATCATAGTTTAATCTGCGCAATAACATGGTTTTTCACCAAATGTATAAGTTAAAGTTAGTCCTGAAAAAACATACCAATCATTACTTTCTAGGTTTCCGAATCTTAATTGTTCCAAGTTTTCATTTTTTGGATTACTTCCATCTAAATTATCTGTTAATGTATATCTAACTCCTACTTCTGCTCCTAAAACAAGATTTGGAGTGATGTTAGATTTTATACCTAAAATCATTGGAATTGCAAATGTACTTTCTGCATAATCGTGATTGGTTTCTCCATTTATAAAAAACTGCTCGTTATAACTAAAATAACTTATTCCAGTTGAAACATAAGGCGTCATTTTTTTACTCATTTGGTGTAAATTAAAATCAAAAAAATTAAATTCTAAACCTGCCGAAACTTCTGTAATACTATTTCCAAACTCATATTCTCGTTGTTTTCTTCCAGGAACTTTAGATTTCAAATCGTTTCCAGAAATTGATGAATGCATTGCCGAAAAACGCCAAGCATGTCTTGGACTTCTATTCCATTTATATATAATTCCAAAAGCTACTTCGTTTGGATTGATGTATGTTGTTTTACCAATATCACCAATATAATTACTTCCTCCAAGAAATCCACCTATTTCATGGATTTGCGCATTGAGCTTCGATAAACCTAAAAGTAAAATAATTAAAAATAATCTTTTCATTAATTGAAAAATAGCGTGCAAAGATAACAATTATAGCCACTAATAAAACAAGATATTAGTTTTTATAAAAAATTAAATTTAACATAATTAAACTTAAAAAACAAATTCATTAGTTAATGAACAATTAGCTAACGGAAAACTACTTAAAGTAGTATGTGATAGTAAGATTAATTTCGTTTGTCTTCACCCCAAAGTAGTTTGTTTCGTAGGGTTTTTAAAAATGTTTCTTCAGGAATTTCTACCATATTTATTTGAAATGGAGTTTTGTTTATGGTTAATTCTGAATTATTTTCTAATGTTGAAATTCTTGAGTCTAATGACACTAAATAGTTGTCTTCACGTCCAGAAACTTTTAATTTTATTTCTGTATCATCAGTAATCACCAATGGTCGAGCATTTAAATTGTGTGGTGCTATAGGAGTAATTACAAGTCCTTTTACTTCTGGAGTTAAAATTGGCCCACCACAACTTAAAGAATATCCTGTTGATCCTGTTGGTGTTGAAACGATTAATCCATCTGCCCAATAGGAGTTTAAATATTCTCCGTTTAAGTAAGTTTCAATAGTTATCATTGAAGTAGTGTCTTTTCTGCTCACTGTAACTTCATTCATTGCAAAATTGAGTTCTTGTATTCCTTCATTTTTTGGAGAAGTTTCTATACTAAGTAATGTTCTTTTAGATAAAGTATATTTCTTTTCTAAAACAATTTGCAAGAAAGCTTCAATATTTTCTTTTTGAACTTTTGCTAAAAACCCTAATCTACCAGCATTAACACCCAATATTGGAACTCCAGAATCTCTAACAAATGTTGCAGCTCTTAATATTGTACCATCGCCACCAATACTAACTAAAATATCAAAACTTGAATCTAAATCTGTATGTTTAGAAAAAGTCTTGTATTCTTTTTTAATAATTTCTTGTTCGTATAATATTTTTAGAAATTTTTCTTCAATTACCAATTCAACATTGTTTGCATTAAAAAAAACAAAAATGTCTCTAATGATAGGTCGAGTATCGTTTTGATAATATTGTCCGAAGATGGCTACTTTCATGTTTTTATTAAATAATTAGAAAATAAGAGATTTAGTTGTTATCCCAATTGTAAAACTGATATATTATTATATATTCAAATATTTATCCAAATATTCTGAGCGTTCTTTAAGGTTGTTTAAATAATTATCTTCATGGTGTTCAGATACTATTTCGTAATTATATCTTCTAAAGGTTTGAATAATATCATTCATTCCGCCAATAGCAATTTTTACAGTTACCTGAACTTTTTCAATATTGGCTTCAGAAACAAATAATCCTAAAAGTTTTCCATTATTACTTTCTACAATTTGTGCAATTTGACTCATTGAATAATCGGCTAAGTTTTTTTCTACAATTATTATTCCTCCTTGTTCTTTTAAAAAAGGAGTTTCATGAAAAAATCTTACAATATCTTCAAGTTCATAATATCCAGAATAGTTATTGTTGTCGTCTAAAACAGGAACGATGTTAGTATGATTTTTTGCAAAAACTTCTAAAACATCTAGCCAAATCATATTTTTTTTAGCAAAAAAACCTTCTAATGCATATTTGTAATCGGCAACTTTTTTGTCAGAGTCAAATGTTTCAATATCATCAGCGGCAATGCAACCAATATAAACACCTTCATCAACTACAGAAAAATGGGAATAAGAAACTTCTGCAAAAAAATCTTGTACTACAGCAATAGTATCTTGGCTGTTGATAGCTTTATAATCGTTGTTTAAATAATCGTTTATTTCTGTCATAATATAAATAGCAATATTCGTTGCAAAATAATCAATTTTTTGAACATAAAACCTTATTTTAACTTTGTATTTTTGTAGAAAATTATTAATAGCGACAGATTTTCGGATTTTTTTTAAAACTATAACCTGTGAATCTCTAGCTAAAAAAGAGAAAAAATGAGTACTAAATTAAGTGTAAATATAAATAAAATAGCAACTCTACGAAATGCTCGTGGCGGAAATGTGCCCAATTTGTTGCAAGTTGCAAATGATATTCAAAAATTTGGCGCGCAAGGAATTACAATTCATCCACGACCAGATGAACGACATATTCGTTATCAAGATGCTAGAGATTTAAAGCCAATTGTTTATACAGAATTTAATATTGAAGGAAATCCGCAACACAATTTTATAGATTTAGTTTTAGAGTGTAAACCACATCAAGTAAC
This sequence comes from Flavobacterium sp., assembly GCF_043773265.1. Lineage (GTDB taxonomy): Bacteria > Bacteroidota > Bacteroidia > Flavobacteriales > Flavobacteriaceae > Flavobacterium. The sequence continues at coordinate 8,566 of NZ_JAYVFH010000122.1, forward strand.
CTTAGTTCCAGATGCTGTTGGAGCAATTACTTCGTCTGCAGGTTGGAATACAATTAAAAATAAATCTTATTTGACAGAAGTTATTCAAGAATTTCAACGAAACGGAATTAGAACTTCGATTTTTGTTGATCCAATTCTAGAAATGATAGAAGGAGCAAAAGCAACAGGAACTGACCGAATAGAACTTTACACAGAAGAATTTGCACATCAATATAGTTTAGGAAATGAAAACGGAATTATTCCTTATATAAAAGCTGCAGATTTTGCAAATCAATTAAATTTAGGAATAAATGCAGGACATGATTTGAGTTTAGATAACATTAAATTCTTTAAAGAAAACATCTCGGGATTACTTGAGGTTTCAATTGGTCATGCCTTAATTTCTGAAGCACTTTATCTGGGTTTAGATAATGTTGTAAACATGTATTTGCAAAAACTTAAATAAAAAAATAATAATGCTACATTCAAGAATTGAAGGTCAAGGTAAACCATTAGTAATTCTTCACGGATTTCTAGGAATGTCAGACAATTGGAAAACTCTTGGTTCACAATTTTCAACAGAAGGTTTTCAGGTTCATATGTTAGATTTGAGAAATCATGGAAAAAGTTTTCATTCGGATGATTTTAGTTATGAATTAATGTCTAATGATTTATTAGAATATTGCAATAACCACAAATTATATAAAATTTCTATAATCGGTCATTCCATGGGTGGCAAAGTTGCAATGTTTTTTGCAACAAAACATCCCGAAATGGTTGAAAAATTAATTGTAGCAGATATTGGTCCTAAATTTTATGCTCCACATCATCAAGAGATTTTAGCTGGATTAAACGCAGTAGATTTTTCTAAAAAACCAAGTAGAGTAGAAGTTGAAGAAATTTTATATCCATATATTACTGATTTTGGAACTAGACAGTTTTTAATGAAAAACTTGTATTGGAAAGAACCACTTCAATTGGATTTTAGATTTAATTTGTCTGTTTTTAATAAAGAAATTCAAGAAATTGGAACTGCTTTGCCAGAAGGTAATACTTTTAATAATCCAACAATGTTTATTCGTGGTGGAAATTCTAACTATATATTAGATTCAGATTTAATTAAAATTAAGCAACACTTTCCTAATTATATATTGACCACAATTTCTAATGTTGGTCATTGGCTTCATGCAGAAAACCCAAAATTATTCTTTGAAGAAACCATTAATTTTTTAAAATAAAAAAAGTCCTTTTCAAATTTGAAAAGGACTTTTAATTAATAAAAATGAGTTAATTAATTTTTAATAAATTTCTTAACTGCTTTTCCAGAATCTGAAGTAATGTTCATAAAATAAACACCAGAATTTAAGTCAGAAACATTAATTTGAACTTCTGATAAATCGTTTACTTTGATGTTTTTAACAGTTCTACCGTTTAAGTCTGTAATAACAACTTCAGAAAAAATAATGTTTTCAGAATTTGAAACAGTAACTACATTTGTCGATGGGTTAGGATAAGTTGAAAATTTATTTGAAAAGAATTCATCTGTTCTTAAATTAGATGATGTTACTCTAAAATCATCAACCATCATCATATAAGCATCAGTAGATTGACATTTTATACCAACTCTAATAGATTGGTTGCTATAAGCATTTAAAGAAAATGTTTTTTCTTCCCAAGCAGGATAAGGTGCATTCAATACTGGAATTCCAGATATAACAACAAAATCAGTTGCTAATGGTGTACCAGTACCAACATAAACTCCAACTTTGTATTTTTCTAAGCCATAACTATCTGACAAAGATTTTATCCAAAATTTCAATTCGTTATTTGTAGTTCCTAATGCTAAAACTGGACTTACTAACCAATCATTGTTAGCAGTTATAGCTCCAGCTGGAGCTCCATCCCAACAAGCAGCATATTTTAATCCGGTTTTAGGATCGAAATTTCTGTTTTCAGTTTCTCCACCAACACCATTTGTTGCATTTGTTACTGCAGGTGTAGTTGCGCTAGGATTGAATACCATAAACGCTTGAGGTGCTCCATTGTTTAGCCATGTAAAGCCAGTTCCAACACCATAAGTGTTTAATCCATCAACATCAATTGTTTGCCAATCACCAAAACCAGTAATAGCAAAATTAGTGTAAGTTTCAAAGCTGTCTTCAAAAACAGTGACCTGAGCATTAGAACTCAATCCAAAAGAAATAAATAATAAAAGTAATAGTTTTTTCATAATAGTAGTTTTTAATTTAAACACAAATATAACAGATAAAATCGTTAAACTCAACTCTTTTAACTTTTTTTGAAAAAAACTTATTTTAGTTATTAAAATTTATATCTTTAAACTTTAATAGGATTATATATGAAACTACTTTTAAGGATTTTAATTACAGCATTGCTTGTTATGGCAATTGCCTATTTAATGAAAGGTGTTGTTGTAGACCAATTTACTACTGCATTAATTGTTGCAATTGTCCTTGCTCTTTTAAACTTTTTTGTAAAACCAATTTTGGTATTGTTCACTTTTCCAATTACAATTATTACTCTAGGTTTATTTTTGTTAGTAATAAATGCAATCATAATTTTGCTATGTGACCATTTTGTTGATGGTTTTAATGTTAGTTCTTTCTGGACAGCATTGTTCTTTAGTATTGTTCTATCTATTTCACAATCATTAGTTTATAAGCTTACTGGCGAAGCTAAATGAAAGTTTAAAAATCGTCGAAAATAAAATTGGTTGGGTTGTAGAAATGTTATAATTTTGCAACCCAATTTTATTATGTAAATTTTTATCACAATGGATATTAAAAGAGTAGCAATTGATGCTGTAAATGAAGTAATTGTAATGACTGTTCCTCACATGGATTACAAAGGTCAAGTTGCAAAAAGAATAAACGAAAAAATGCCATTGGCAACTGTAAAAGGTTTTCGTAAAGGCGCAGTGCCAAAAGCATTGGTCGAAAAACAATATGGTGCAGCTATAAAAGTTGAAGAAGTAAAAAAAGTAGTAGATCTAGCTCTTGAGCGTTTCTTGCAATCAGAAAGAATCAATCTTTTGGGTTCACCGCTTCCAAAAACTGTAGAAAATTTTTCTTGGGAAAACGAAGATTTAAATTTTGAATTTGAAATTGGAGTAGTTCCAAATTTTGAAATAGATTTAGATGCTAAAAGTAATGTTGTAAAGTATAAAATCATTGCCGATGAAACTATGCTTAACGCACAAATAGCAAGAATTCAAAAACAATACGGTGTTATAGTTTCTAAAGATGAAGTTGACCTAGGAAATGATGTTTCTGGAACATTTGTAAACGAAATTGCAGGTATCAATAACCGAACTACAATTGATTTAGAAGAACTTGCTGATGCAAAAGTGGCTAAATCATTCATCGGGAAAAAAGTTGGCGATATAATTACATTAAATACCAAAAATTTGTTCCACGACGCACACAAATTGATGGATTATCTAGCAGTTTCTCACGATGATGTTCACGATTTAGATGTAGAAGTAGCTTTTACAATAGACGAAGTTGTTGCTCACGACCCAGCAGCATTAAATCAAGAATTATTCGACAAACTTTTTGGAGCAGGAAATGTAAATTCTGTAGAAGAATTGAAAGTAAAAATAAAAGAAGATGCCGAAAAACATTTTGCTACTCAAGCAGAACAAAAATTAATGGCAGACGTTCAAGATTTCTTAATCGAAAACAATAAATTCGACTTACCTAAAGAGTTTTTAGTAAAATGGCTACAAACTGTAGGTGATAAAAAATTATCTCCAGCCGAAGCCGAGGTAGAATACAACCGTTCAGAAAAAGGATTACGTTTTCAATTAATCGAAGGTAAAGCTTTGGCTCAAAGTAATATTCAAGTAAATTTTGAAGATTTAAAATCATTCACTTCAGTTTCAATTCGTCAACAAATGGCGCAATTCGGACAAACAAATCCAACAGACGCTGAGGTAGAATCAATCGTTGCAAGAGTTTTGTCTAACCAAGACGAAGTAAAAAGAATGTCAGAGCAAGTAGTAGCCGATAAAATGTTGAAATTATTTGTAGAAAAAGCAAATCCAACAACTAAAGAAGTTACTTATGAGCAATTTGTTGCAGCAATGTATAACGAATAAATTATTATATAATTAGTATATTTGAGCATCAAAATGATTATTTTTGATGCTCAATTTTGTTAGTTAAAGTATTTTTATGAAGATTTTTCTTAAAAGCAATTTTTTACTAAATTTAGACAAATTGACATAATTAAATAAAAGGTACGACCTTTGCATTAAATTTATAAAAACAAGTTTTAGTGCAACAACTTTAAACTTTTATACACATAAACCTTTTAAACTAAAATTTAAAATGAACTACGGAAAAGACCCGAGAGCTTTGCTCGAACAGGCGAAGCAATTTAAAAAATTTGCTACCAAACACCAAGGTGTAAATGCAATGTATTATGACAAAATTGTTGGCGCAATGACACCAACCAATATGACACCTTATATTATAGAAGAACGTCAATTAAATGTTTCACAACTAGACGTTTTTTCAAGATTAATGATGGACAGAATTATCTTTCTTGGTACAGGAATTGATGATCAAATTGCAAATATAGTTCAGGCACAATTACTATTTTTAGAAAGTGCCGACGCATCTAAAGACATTCAAATTTACCTAAATTCTCCAGGAGGAAGCGTTTATGCCGGATTAGGAATTTATGACACAATGCAATATATAAAACCAGACGTAGCAACAATTTGCACAGGAATGGCAGCGTCAATGGGTGCAGTTTTACTTTGTGCTGGTGCGCCAGGAAAACGTTCGGCTTTGCCACATTCTCGTGTAATGATTCACCAACCTTCTGGTGGCGCTCAAGGTGTTGCAACCGATATGGAAATAAACTTGCGTGAAATGTTGAAATTGAAAGATGAATTGTATAACATTATTTCTCATCATTCAGGACAAACATTTGATAGAGTGCACAAAGATTCAGAACGCGATTATTGGATGATTGCTGACGAGGCCAAAGAATACGGAATGATTGATGAAGTTTTAAGAAGATAAATTTAAAGTAATCAGTGTTCAGTTTTTAGTAATCAGTTTTAACTGAACACTAAAAACTGAACACTGAACACTAGACAAAAGATGGCAAAAGAAAAATTAGAATGTTCCTTCTGCGGAAGAAAAAAACCAGAAACCAATTTATTAATTGCTGGTATAGACGCACATATTTGTGACCGCTGTATTGAACAAGCACACGGAATTATTTTAGAAGAACTAAAAACCAATTCCAATGTGAAAATTGCCTCCGATTTAATTTTGCGAAAGCCAAAAGAAATTAGAGCATTCCTTGACGAATATGTTATTGGTCAAGATCAAACCAAAAAAGTAATGTCGGTAGCAGTATACAATCACTACAAAAGATTGATGCAGCAAAGTTCTAATGATGATGTAGAAATTGAAAAATCAAACATCATTATGGTTGGACAAACTGGAACCGGAAAAACCTTGGTAGCCAAAACTATTGCTCGAATGTTGGATGTTCCTTTAGCAATTGTTGATGCAACTGTTTTAACCGAAGCTGGTTATGTTGGAGAAGACGTTGAAAGTATTTTAACAAGATTGCTTCAAGCTGCCGATTATGATGTTGCCAAAGCAGAGAGAGGAATAGTTTTTATTGACGAAATTGACAAAATTGCTCGAAAAAGCGACAATCCATCAATTACTCGAGACGTTTCTGGCGAAGGTGTTCAACAAGCTTTACTAAAATTATTAGAAGGAACAGTTGTAAACGTTCCACCAAAAGGAGGAAGAAAACATCCAGATCAGAAATTTGTTGAAGTAAATACACAAAATATTTTATTCATTGCTGGTGGTGCTTTTGACGGAATTGAACGAATTATTTCAAAACGTTTAAATCGTCAAGCTGTTGGATATACAACTTCAAAAAACACCGATAATATCGATAAGGAAAATTTATTGCAATACATAATTCCAAAAGACATCAAGGATTTTGGATTGATTCCAGAAATTATTGGTCGTTTACCAGTTTTAACACATATGGATCCTTTAGATAGAGAAACCCTACGTTCTATTTTAACCGAACCAAAAAATGCGTTAATAAAACAATACAAAAAGCTTTTCGAAATGGACGAAGTGAAATTTACCATCGATAACGAAGCATTAGATTATATTGTTGACAAAGCTTTAGAATATAAACTTGGAGCAAGAGGTTTACGTTCTTTATGCGAAGCTATTTTAACCGATGCCATGTATGATTTACCAAGTTCAAGCGATAAAGAACTTCATATTGATAGAGCTTATACTCAAGATACATTGAATAAAAATTTATTGAAAAGATTGGAAATTGCTTCTTAAATAAAAACAATAAATCCCGAGTTAATCGGGATTTTTTTTATGTTTAAAAATGAAGTTACTTCACCAATCCTCCACCAGATTTTGCTTTTTCAATTTCAATTTCGGTATTGTCTTTTTCAAGTTTCAAGTTTCCAAAATTATAAGTCAACGAAATTCTAAAATTTCTTGAGTCATTTTTTTCAAAGAATTTAGTTTCTAAATTAGTTGATGAAACCAAAGCATTTATTTCATTTTGATTGAAAACATCAAATAAATGAACGCCAAGTTTTAGTTTTTTATTCATAAAATCTTTGTTCAACGAAATGTCTAATTGTTGAATTGGTTTGGTTATTTTATAAATTTCCCAAACTCCACCAGCTGGCAAAATAAAATATGTCATACTGCTTTTTAAATCCCAAGGCAACATAATTTGAGCTTGAGCAGCATAATTCCATATAGGTTTTGGCGTGAACGAAAAATTATATCCTTCGGTTAAATTTTTAATATAATTAATGTTTAAGAAAATATAATTCATTTTATCTATATTATTCATTCGTTTTTTAAATTCTTCTTTTCCTTTAAAGAAATAGTCTAACGGAATTGGAAAATTTGCATAAACACTCATCGTTTTAAATCGGTCAAATTGCTGAAAAGTTTGCGTACTTACCAATTCTCCTGGTTCTGCATTAAAAATAAATAAATTTTGATCTTTAGCAACCGTGTAATTTGCACCCAATTGAACAAATTGCATTGCAGTGATTTTGAATTCATAATTGTCAAAAAACGAAGGATTTAGCAATAAATTACCAGAAGACGAATTGTATTGGTCAAAATTAGAACCATTTGGATCTAAAACACCATAACTTGGTTGCGAAATTTTTCTTGAATAAGAGGTGCTTACATTTACATTGTCATTTATTTCATACAAAGCACTAATATTTGGAAATAAATTTTTGTTTTTAAAGTTAATATCAGTCGAAATACTATTAACAACTCCAGTTCTGTCTACTTTAAAATCTTCATATCGCAAACCAGCTGTGAAATTAAATTTCTTAATTTTCTTTCTTGCTTCTGCATAAAAAGCCAAGTTGGTTTCTTTATAATCAAAATCTATTATTTCTGTTGTAGGAGAATTAAAATTATAGTTTCCAAGATTATTTACTTTTAAAGTATTGAATTTTCCACCTGTATTTATTGACATTTTTATTTTTTCAAACGGAAAGGCAAAATCATATTTCAAATAATAATTTAACAATCCAAAATCGTTTTTAAAGTTATTGTAGCTAGAAACATTATTTTCTGACGCATTGGTTTTGGAATTTGGATTTCGATTAAAAACATTTGTAAAAGCAACTATATCAAGAGTTCTTCCAATTGTGTCTAATTTTGTTTTGTATTGCAAACTAATTTCGTGGTTGTTACTTTTTGTTTTATTTGTTCCAGTATTTAAATAATCTAAAATTTCTGAACCACTTGTTTTTGCATTAAAAACATCTCTGTCATTACCAAAATTTGAGTTGTAATTAAATAGTAAATTAGATTTTTTAGTTAACTTATAATTGGTTCCAAGTCGAAAATATAAATTCCTATTTGTAGAAACAGTAAGTTTTTCTTGATTAATATATTTGTCAGGATTGAAAGAAGTAAATGTTTGACCATTTATAGATTTTTGTTCTCTATCAATATAATTATATCCAAGCATAGTTTGCCAACTTAGATTTTTTTCTTTTCCGTTTAAAAGAATTTGTGGACTAGGTTTTTGGTATTTATTGAAATTGTAATTAAAATTAAAACTTGCATTTACACCTTTTAATCGTTTAGAACTAGTTACAATATTAATAATAGATCCACTTGCATTAGCATCATATGCAGCTCCAGGATTATAAATTAATTCGGCTTTTTCTATAGCACTTGCAGGAAGTGATGATAAATAATTTTCTAAATCTGAACCACTTAATGTGCTTGGTGAACCATCAATATAAATGGCAACACCTTTTCCGTTTAGTGATAATCCGCCAGTTGGTGCTGCAATTACTCCAGGAAGTTTTTTTACAGCATCATAGGCATTTCCAGTGCTAAGCATTGGATTGTCTTTTATAGCAACCGAAGTTTTACCGGATTCTACTTTGATAAACTTTTTCTGATTGTTGATAGATACTTCCTCGAGAACGGTAACTTTTTTAGTTAAAGTATCGTTTTCAGATTTTGTTTCTTGTGCAAATAACATGTTTGCAAAAAGAAACATTGCAGATAAAAATAATAATTTCATTTTTTGATTGATTTGATAATTAGTGATAAGACTTTTATCATCAAAAAATGTTACAAAAAACTAGAATAAAATGTTTGAGATTTAGGAATCTCTGTAGTTAAGTAATGATTTCTCTTTTTTTACAGAAGTTTCTACACATCTTTTTCCGTAACATCTTGCTCTTCTTGGCGCACATGATGTTAAGAAAGAAACAGCAATTATAACTAATAAAACCTTTTTCATAAATAGTATTTTATTTATCTACTGCAATTTGCATACCAATTAATTGCTCTAGATAATCTCTTTCATTAGACAATCTCGGAATTTTATGTTGTCCGCCCAATTTATCTCGTTCTTTTAACCAATCATAAAATAAATTTTCGCGTGCTACATTTATAGTTAACTCATTTAATGTCATGTTGTTGTAGCGCTTTGCTTCGTAATCAGAATTTACAGATTGCAAGGTTTCATCTAACACTTTTTGAAATAATATTATGTCTTTTGGCGGTTTTTTAAACTCAATCATCCATTCATGCGATCCTTTTTCTTTACCTTTCATAAAAACAGGCGCAACTGTATAATCTTTTACTTCACAATTTAAAGTAGTTGATGTTTTAGCAATTGCTTGATCAGTATTTTCTACCATTAATTCTTCACCAAAAACATTAATGTGATGTTTTGTTCTTCCTGAAACTCTAATTCTGTAAGGTTTTAAAGATGTAAATCGAACTGTATCACCAATCATGTATCTCCATAATCCTGAGTTGGTTGTAATTACAATTGCATAGTTTTTAAACAATTCTACATCTTCTAATCTAATGGTTTTTTGGTTTGAAGTTCCAAATGTGTCCATCGGAATAAATTCATAAAAAATTCATAAAAAATTCCGTAATCTAACATTAGAAGCAAATCATTAGAATAATTTAAATCTTGAATAGCAAAAAATCCTTCGGATGCATTATAAATTTCATAATATTTGAAATTCGAATTTGGAATTATCTTTTGATATTGTTCCCTGTAGGGTTCAAAATTTACGCCGCCATGAAAATAAACTTCAAGATTTGGCCAAAGTTCCATTAGATTTGTGTTATTAGTTTCAGTCAATATTCTATTTAATAAAACCAACATCCATGATGGAACACCAGCAAAACTGGTAACATTTTCGTTTTTAGTTTCATTAATAATAGCAGTTAGTTTGGTTTCCCATTCACTCATTAACGAAACTTTATTACTTGGTGTGCTACTAAATTCTGCCCACATTGGCATATTTTCTATTAGTATTGCCGATAAATCTCCAAACGAAGTATTGTTGTTTTCATAAATTTGAGAACTACCGCCAAGACGTAAACTTTTGCCAAGAAACATATCAGAATTTTCATTGTTGTTCAAGTACATACACAATAAATCTTTACTTCCTTTAAAATGGCAATCTTCTAATGCTTCGTTGCTTACAGGAATAAATTTACTTTTGGCATTGGTTGTTCCGCTAGATTTGGCAAACCATTTTATTGGTGTGTTCCAAAAAACATTTTGTGCTCCATTTCGTGTAAGCTCAATCATTGGTTCGAGTTCTTCATATGTAGAAACAGGAACTCTTTCGGTAAAAGTTTCATAATTTTTAATCGATTCAAAATCATATTTTTTGCCAACTACTGTTTCTTCACAGTTGCGAATTAAATTCATAAGCAACTCATCTTGAACCTCATGAGGATATTTCAAAAACAACTCAATTTGATGAATACGTTGTTTTAAAAACCAAGTTGCTATAGAATTTATTATTGGAAAAGGCATAAAAAGGTACGATTTAAGAAGTTTGAAATACTAAGTTTGAAATTAGAATATTAACTTTACCAAAAATAACAAATTTTGTTGAACCAGAAACTTTAAACCTGAAACTTTAAACAAATGACTTACCAAGGTGTTCTCACTAAAATGCAAACCGAATATTTAAATCCAATTCAATATTATTTGGTTTTTGAAAATAGTTTTCTAAACTTGAATCAGTTATTGGATAAATCAATGGAAATTAATTTTGTAGGTTACCAATGTTTGAATTGCAATAAAAAAAAGAAAATTTTTCGACAAGGATTTTGTTATGATTGTTTTATGAGTAGTGCTTCGGCTGGCGATTGGATTATGAAACCCGAATTAAGCACAGCACATTTAGACATTGAAGATAGAGATTTAGAATATGAAAAAAAGGTTCAATTGCAACCACATATTGTTTATTTGGCATTGTCTAGCGAAGTAAAAGTTGGTGTAACTAGAATAACACAAGTTCCAACACGATGGATAGATCAAGGTGCAGTTCAGGCAATTCCAATTGTTGAAGTTCCAAACAGATATTTAGCCGGAATTACCGAAGTTGCTTTAAAAAATCATTTTGCAGACAAAACCAATTGGCAAAAAATGCTAAAAAATGATTTTGAACATACAGATTTAATAAAAGAACGAGCCAATTTAAAATATTTGATACCTAAAGAAGCTCAAGACTATTTTCATCCAGAAAAAGATGATTTGTATGATATGCATTTTCCTGTTCTAGAATATCCAAAGAAAGTATCGAGCTTAAATCTTGATAAATCACCAAACTTTACAGGAAAACTAAAAGGAATTAAAGGACAATATTTAATCTTTGAGGATGGAACCGTTTTTAATGTTCGAACCTTTGAAGGTTATATGGTTAAGATTAGTTTGTAAAAAAAAAAGCTGTTCAGTTACGAACAGCTTTTTGAGTTTAATTTACTTTAGTTAAAGTTACATTATTTGGAATTGAAAATTCGTAAATAAATGTAGGTTCACCATGAAAACGACCTATCATTTCTGGGTTTTTTAATTTGAGAATAAGTTGATTTGGTGAACCAGAGATAAATTGAAATATAGCTCTACAACTATTTTTTTGTTTTAATACATCAATAAAAAAGAAATCAATTATGTTGGTATTATCTTCGTTTGAAGAAAACGCAAACATTGG
>NZ_JAYVFH010000123.1:0-11168 GCF_043773265.1 Flavobacterium sp.
GTAACACAACCAAAAACTGTCATTCTGTTTTTTATTAGTTCATATTTTATTGAAGAATTTACCAATTTGTATCCGTCTAATTTTGTTAGGATTGTTCCAAAAGTGTTTCCGTCAAAAAATTCATCTTGTCTACCATCAACATATTGATAATTTAAAGTAATAAACATTTTCTTGGTTGCAGAAAAATCTAATGAAGCATTTACTTTGTGCTTTGCAATCAATCGATTCAATGCTTCATCAACTTGTGTGAAAGTATAATTAGAATTGAATTTTAATTTTTTATTTATTTGATAATTCAATTCAGTTTCAACTCCTTTGGCTTTATTTTTTCCTTCAATATTAATATAATATGCATCAAAAGTTATAGAATCGAAGAAAAATCCAAAAGAATTTTCTTGCTCTCTAAAAAATGTAACTGCATTTATAATTAATTTTTTATCCAATAATGAAACTTCAAATCCAGCTTCAACAGTAGTGTTTTCTTCAGGTGTTAATGTTGTGTTTCCGTATTGTGAATACAATTGATATAAACTTGGTGTTACATAAGCTGTGCTTAACGAAGTTATAATTTTTACAGGAATATCTTTTCCAAAATTAAACGATGGATTAATATTATAAACAAAGTAATTTCCATATTGACTATGAACATTCAATCGTGTTCCAAGATTTAAATTAAAACCAAAATCAGAATTGTAAACAAAAGTAGCATAAGGATCAATCATGTTGAACTTAGTGTTCTCTTTTGAAATGTTATCATAAGGAGTTTTACTTTGCATATCATGAAATTGATAATTTGCTCCACCGATGATAAAAAAACTTTTATTTATTTGATATTTATTATGCAAATCTAGATTGGTACTTCTAGATTCATAAAGTGAATAATCAATTGTATTAGAAAAAGAATTAAACTCATTATAATCGCGAGTTAACTTTATAAGACTTGAATTAAAAATAAGTTCTCCTTTTTTATATTTATATTTTGGAGAAAATCCAAAACGAAATTGTTTAGATTTTGAAACATTTACATCAGTATCATTAAAACCTGTATTGTCAAAAGTAAAATCGTAGTTGTTTTTTATTCTGTCATAGTTTCCAAAGAAATCTAAAGTCAGTTTTTCACTTGGCTTCACTCCTATTTTAATCATACTGTTTTGTCTAGAAAATCGATCATTTTCATAATCAACATTTATTGGTGCAGCAATTTGTGACATTCCTGTTGTTTCTGAACTATTGAACGAAGCTAGATAATTTACTTTTTCTAAAGTTCCATTTATAGAAATACCTTGATTAAAATCTTGACCATTTATTTTAGAATCATTTACAGTATTGTTTGAACCAATATTTAAGTAAGTACTACCTTGAATTGTTTTTTTTCCAGATGTTTTTAAAGTAATATTAATAACTGCTGTTGCAGCACCAGAACCATAAAGCGCACTTGCTGCACCTTTCATAATTTCTATACTTTCTATTTGGTCAATTGCTATTAATCGCAAATCATATTCAAATGAAATTACAGAAGCATCGGTTACAGGATTTCCATCTATCAAAATTAATACTTGTTGGTTTTTTCCGCCTCGAATATAATATCCAAGATTTTTTCCGTTGGCAGATTGGTTTCCATTAATTTCAACACCAGCAACTGTAGATAGAATATTTGCAAGCGATTGTCCTTGCTTTTTTAGAAGTTCATCATGCGAAATTTTGGTAATTACCTTTCCGGATTTTTCTTTGCTCAAGGCAAATTTCGTGTCCGAAATAACAACTTCATCAAGTTGATTTACCTTTGTAGAATCTTTTACTTGTGAATAACCACAAGCAGTTATTAATGCAAAAATTGCACTAATACAAATTAATTTTTTGTTCATTTTTTTATTAAAAATGGTTCCATAAATGGGAGAAAAGCATAGAATTACCCATACCCAAACCTTTTTTCCCGAAAGTTTGATACTCAATGTATGTGGCAGGTTTCCTGGCTTGCGTCTTGTTGTTTGCCTTCCCAAGGAACTAAAAAATTTAGTAATCTCAGTGACTTTGTAGATAACAACAAGCTAATTAGCATACAGTTGCGGGTACAGCTTTGGATTAAAATAAATAAAAATTATTATTATTTGTGACCAAATTCCCTTTTAATGTTTTTTTGCTTTTGCAAAATAACAACCAAAATACGAGTGCAAAAGTACTTTAAAATATCCTATTTTTGTAAAAAAATTATTCGATGAAAATCATATTTCGCTATTTGTTATTACTTTTTGTGATGTTAACTTGCTTTCAATGCAAACAAACTAATGCTTCGCCTAACGAAATTGAAAACGAAAACACAATTAAATACGCCAAAGGTTTTACAATAGAAAACAAGAATGGATATTCTATTGTAACAGTCAAAAATCCTTGGCCAAGAGCCAACAAATCATATTCTTATATTCTTAAAGAAGCAACCGGAATTATTCCAGATTCTTTAAAAAAATTAATGACAATTAACATTCCAATAAAAAAAATTGTAGTAACCTCAACTACTCATATTCCTTCGTTAGAAATGTTAAATGAAGAAAATTCATTAGTTGGTTTTCCGAATTTAAATTATATATCATCAGAAAAAGTTCGAGTTCTAATTGATGCTAAAAAAGTAAAAGAATTAGGAAACAATCAATCATTAAACACCGAAGTTTTACTTGATTTACAACCCGAAGTCATTATTGGTTATGGAATTGACAACAACAATCCAACTTTTGAAAATTTACAAAAAAGCGGTTTGAAAGTTATGTTAAATGGCGATTGGAACGAGGAAACTCCGCTAGGAAAAGCCGAATGGATTAAGTTTTTTGGAGCTTTATTTGGAAAACAAAAAGAAGCCAATTCTATCTTTTCTAAAATAGAAAATGATTATTTAAAAACTATCGAAATTGCAAAATTAGACATCCAAAAACCAACTATTTTGGCTGGAGATATGTATGAAGATAAATGGTATCTACCAAGAGGAACAAGTTGGGGTTGTCAATTATTAAATCAAGCCAACGGAAATTATTTATGGCAAGAAACTAAAGGAACTGGAAGTTTATCATTATCATTTGAAACGGTTTTAGAAAAAGCAAAACAAGCCGATATTTGGATAACTTCTGGACAATTTGCAACTTTAGCCGAAATGACAAATTCTAATCCTCATTATTCACAATTTAAAGCATTTACTACTAAAAATATTTACTCTTTTAGTGGCAAAAAAGGAAAAACTGGAGGTATTTTATATTATGAATTGGCTCCAAATAGACCCGATATTGTGTTGAAAGATTTAGTGAAAATTATGCATCCAAATTTATTAATTGGTTATAAACCTTTCTTTTTTGAAAAGTTGAAATAGTTTTCACCACGAATTACACAAATTTGCACGAATAAATTGTGTTTAGATTGCACTAATTTTATACTAACTTTGTCATTTCGACCTTTTGGGAGAAATCACATTATGAGATTCCTCGTTCCTCGGAATGACAAATAAATAAATAAATGTTCAAAAATAGAAATTCTATTTTATTCTGCGTTTTATCATTGACTTTGTTAATGGTATTGCTGTTTAATATTTCGTTTGGTCAAGTTGCAATTCCAATAAAAGAAGTATTTAAAAGTTTATTTGGAGTTTCTGCCAATAAAGAAACTTGGGAATATATTATAATAAATTTTAGATTACCCAAAGCAATTACTGCAATTTTAGTTGGAATAGGATTATCAACATCTGGATTATTAATGCAAACACTATTTAGAAATCCACTTGCTGGACCATATGTTTTAGGATTAAGTTCGGGTTCAAGCATTGGAGTTGCCTTAGTTATTCTTGGAGCAAGCACTTTACCAACATTTTTCTCTGAAATTTTACTCTCACAATACGGAATAATTTTGGCATCATGTTTAGGAAGTTTTTTTGTTTTACTTTTAGTATTGTTGGTTTCAAATAAACTTCGAGATACAGCTACAATTTTAATTGTAGGATTAATGTTTGGTAGTTTTGCAAGTGCTTTTGTATCAATTCTAACTTATTTTAGTAGTGCCGAACAATTACAAAAATTCACTTTTTGGAGTATGGGAAGCATTGGGAATTTATCTTGGAATAATATAATTATCTTATCAATTTCTGTATTTATAGGATTATTGATTAGTTTATTTTCTATAAAATCATTGGATGCTTTTTTACTTGGAGAAAATTATGCAAGAAGTTTAGGTTTAAATATAAAGAAATCGCGACTTACAATAATTATTGCAACGAGTATACTTGCCGGAAGTATAACTGCTTTTTCTGGTCCAATTGCTTTTATTGGTTTGGCAGTTCCACATTTGGCAAAGTTGCTTTTTCAAACCAGTAATCATAAAATATTATTTTTTGGAACGCTACTAATTGGTGCAATAATTATGTTATTTTGCGATATGATTTCTCAAATGCCAGGTATGGATTTTACATTACCAATTAATGCAATTACATCAATAGTTGGCGCACCAGTTGTAATTTGGTTATTACTAAAAAAGGAAAGGTTATTTTAATTATTATTAGAAATATGAAAAAAATTAAATCTATAATTGTAACGCTATTTATTCTACTTCCGCTTTTTACTTTATCTAGTTGCGAAGAGTTATTTGATTGTATTGCAAGTGCTTCTCCTCAATTAACAAATAAAAATTTAGCAGTTGGTGGCACAGGAAATTATTATAATGATACAATTACTGCAAGTGTAAAAAATGATTCCAATGATGATGCTTATGGTTATTTTATAACAGTTGAAGGAAATCTTCCAACAGGAATGAATTATAATATCGTTGGAAGAAACATTCACTTTCAAGGTACGCCAACTACTTCTGGAACTTATTCTATAAAAATAATCTTAACCATTGATCCGCCAAGTTATTATGATTCAAATGGTGGATTTTATCAAGATGATAATAGAATATGCTTCGGAAATGATACTACTCAAAAAACATATTCATTAGTAATTAATTAGAAAAACCATTTGAATAATAACAAAAACATTCTTTCTTGTTCAAACATAACTATTGGTTATAAAACCAAGAAGGATGAAATTGTTATTGCAAAAAATTTAAATCTTACTTTAGAGATTGGTAAATTAATAAGCATTGTTGGAGCAAATGGAATTGGAAAATCTACATTAATAAGAACACTTTGCGGAATTCAAAAACCAATCTCCGGAAATGTATTTCTTAATGAAAAAGATATTGAAAATTATCACTCGATTGAATTGGCAAAAAATTTAAGTGTTGTTTTAACAGAAAAATTGCCTCCAAGCAACTTGACAGTTTTTGAATTAATTGCGTTGGGAAGACAACCTTATACTAATTGGTTAGGAAAATTATCTGATGATGATTTTAACAAAATAAACCAAGCTATTAAACAGGTTGAAATTGAGCATTTAGTATCCAAAAAACATTCTGAAATTAGTGATGGACAATTACAAAAAGTATTAATTGCAAGAGCTTTGGCACAAGACACACAGTTAATTATATTAGATGAACCAACAACACATTTAGATTTATTGCATAAAGTTTCGGTTTTTAAACTCTTAAAAAAACTAGCACAAGAAACCAATAAATGCATTTTGTTTTCTACTCACGATATAGATTTGGCAATACAATTAAGTGATCAAATGATTGTGATGACACAAGACGAAATTATTCAAGATGAACCATATAAATTAATTTCAAATGGAATTTTTACAACATTATTCAAAAACGAAAATATTGCTTTTGATAATGAAAAAGGTAAATTTGTGGTTACTAATTAGTTTTTCCTTTTAACAAATTAATACTTACTGTAGCATAATCAGCATCTGGAAATCGTTTAAAAATAGTTTTATCAGGAAACAATCCAACTTCTGAAGCTACTTTGTTAAAAACATCAATTTCGACTATATATTGATCAGAAAAACCATGTGTTGCATCATAAGCTGTTGCTGCCGATTTTCCAATATTAGATGAAGCTAGCTTTGGAGAAATAGTATGCAATTCTATTAATAATAATCCAAATTTATCTACATAAGGCGACCATTTTTGTAAATGTTCAAATAAATTATCTTCAACTAAATTATTATTAATTCGTTTTCCTCTATGCGCAAATGCTCCACTAGAATTACTTACTCTATTAGTTATTTTTTTGGGATTTTCCCACATTCTATTATGATCTAGAAAAGTTCTTACATTAAGTAGATCTTTTAAATCAATTGCATAATTTTCTTTCAAATCATTTGCCAATAAATCTGGTCTTCCAATATCACCCCAAATTACTTTAGCCCAAATATCAGCTTTTATCAAATTGGCACGAGAAACTTTTAAAGCAGCTTGATTATAATCGACACCAACTAAAAATAATGGATATTCGTCAAGTATTTTTCCTCTCAAAGTATGTCTATCAATTACTTCAAAAATATGTTGCAAAAAAGCTCCGTTTCCGCAACCCATATCAAGAATTCCTTTTGGTTGTTCATCAATTGGACGATTAAATAAATCTATTAGAATTTCGTCAACAACTTTAAAATAAGTATCGTGTGCTCCACCACTTCCCCAAACATTCATTTCACGATCTACATGAATTTCATCTGAACCACTATCTTGCATTCTTAAAATTGATGGATTTCCAAATACTAATTCTTCAATTTTGGCAAAAGTTGGCAAATATGAAACTGTAACACCATAAGCAGAAGCTCTTTTGGCAAAAAATAATCCAGTTTCTGTAAATTGATAATTTCCATTTTTTTCAACAAACCATCCTAAAAATGTAAGGAAATCTAAAATTTTTACAAATAATTCAGGCGATTTATGAAACTCTTCTGGTCGAAAAGAAATTTCCATAAAATACTTGTGAAACATTCCATTCATTCCTAGTCGAACTAATGTTGGTCCAACTAAATAACCTTCTATATGTTTTAAAATTTGATTCTGAATTTCATTTGTTAATTTATCTTCTGAAAAAGTAATTTCGTAATTAATTTTGTATTTTTCAAAAATAACATTCAGTTTATTAAACGGCTCTTCTTCAAAAAGTCGAGGATGAAATTGTGTTGAAAAATGAAGTAAATCAACCACGTCTTCATACAAATAAAATAAAGAAAAAGCGGTTTTGCTTTTCTGATTTACAGAAACTTTAATTTCTTGAGTAGCATTATTAATGTGATAATCAATAAAACCTTGTGAAGCTAAAATTCGCAAACCAACGTTAAGATAACCTTCGTTGGCATTAAATTTAGTGGTTAGCTCATCTAAACTAACTTGAGTTTTTTCTAGCAAATAAGCTAACACTCCTTTTTTATTCAATGCTACTGCAACTGGTGCTGTTGCTAAACCATCTAGATGGTTGAAAATAATACTTCGTAATTGAGATTTATCAGTTAGCATATAAAATTTGATATAAAATTTAAGTAAATATATAAAAACCTATTTACCAATTTGTCTTTTAGCTTCTCCAACTACAAAAGCCACAGAATTTGCAATGTTGAAACTTCTAATTAAATTAGACATTGGAATAGTTAAATGATTCTCAAATTGGTCTAAAATTTCTTGACTCAAACCAACACTTTCTTTACCAAAAACCAACCAATCACCATCTTTAAAATCATTTTCGTAAATTGTTTTTTTAGCATGTGAACTCATCAAGAAAACTCTTGATTTATCTAAAACTTTTGAACTCCATTGTTCAACATTTTGATATTCGGTAACATCAAGATGCACCCAATAATCAAGACCAGAACGTTTCAAGTTTTTATCATTAATTACAAATCCAAACGGATGAATTAAATGCAATTTACTTTGGGTTCCAACACACAAACGACCAATGTTTCCAGTATTATTTGGTATTTCTGGTTCTACTAAAACTATATTTAACATTTATAATTGATATAAAAATAAATCTAAATCATCAATTTTTTCGAAACCTTTATCAGAAGTTATTAAAGGTATTTGAAGAAATAATGAAGTTGCTGCAACAATTGCATCTGGTGTTTTTGCTTTATTTTTTTGCTTAATATTAATACAAGCTTCTTTAATTTCATTATTTAAAGTTATAATGGTACATTCTGATAAGAAAAGATTTATCTTGTTTTTATCATTTCTTGACAAACCATTATAACCAAGAAGTTCAATTTCAGTAATTATTGAAACAAACAGTTCCAATCCATTTAAAATAGAAAACAATTCTTTATCTCCATCAAGTAAATAAAGTACTATATTGGTATCTAAAACTATTTTATTACCACTCACTTCTCAATTCTTTTTGAATTTCTAGTGCATCTTTATTAAGTTTTATTACACCTATATGCTTTGTCAAATCTATTCCTTTACTTTTTTTAGTTTTTTGAATTGAATTTAGTTTTTTTTCGAACTCTTTTTTGCTAGTGTTTTTATTGATAATTATTGTCATAATAAAAAATATTTAATCAAATGTAATTATTATTTTTATAGTTAATATTAAAAGTTGCTCAATTTTATACACTTATTATATCTACTTTCAAAACTTCGCCAGCTTTTAAATCATTCAAATATATATTTCCAATTCGCACTCTTACTAATCTTAATGTTGGAAACCCAACAGCGGATGTCATTTTTCTAACCTGTCGAAACTTGCCTTCATTAATGGTTATTGACAACCAAGAAGTTGGTCCGTGACGATCATCACGAATTTTTTTTGCGCGTTCTCCAAATTCTGGAATCATTTCTAAAATTGATGCTTCACATTTTTTTGTAATGTATTTTTTTCCGTCAAAACCAATTTCTACTCCATTTTTTAATTTCTCAATTGCTTCTTGATTTATTATTCCGTCTACTTGAACATAATATTCTTTTTCTATTTTTTTACTTCTAACAATTTCGCTCATCATTCCATCGGTTGTAAGTAAAAGCAATCCTTCTGAATCTTCATCCAATCTTCCAATTGCCATTGTACCAATAGGAAAATCATATAATTCTCCTAACAATTTTTTTTTACGTTTTAGCTCATAAATAAATTGTGATAAGTAACCAAATGGTTTAAAAATAATAAAATGTTGATGAACTGACATGTTTTTTTATAAACCACAATTATAGCTTTTTTAAACTAAAGAAAGGCAAGATATTCAATAAAAATATTCTTGAAATTATATAATAAAAAGTTAAAATTATATAAATTTCATCATTAAAATAGTTATAATTTTAACATTTAAATTAAAACTTTACTATCATGAAAAAAATCACTTTATTTATTTCTAGTGCAATATTAATAGCTTCTGTTTATGCATTAGTAAAAATCATTAGTTCAACTGCTGGAATTAATGATCTAATTTTCATGACTTTATTAATATTAATAGTTCTTATTTGTTTAGTTGTAAGTATATTAATTTTATATCAATTAATAAATAATAAGAAAAAAAACAGAACCTTAAATTATAATAGTTATTCAGATAGAAGAATTAAAAATCAAGAATTTGAAAAATTTTTTACATGGATACATGATTAATTATTTTAGTTAATAGTTTTTTCTATATTTACTTTCCTAAAAAAAGTAATTTATGGATGTCACAATTCTAACTGTTTTAATTTTTATCATTGGAATAATCCTAGGGATTTATTTTGGAAAATTATTGTTTTCTGCCAATTCTAAAACAGAAAAAGCTTCGCTTGAAGAAAAAATAAACGGATTATATACTAACATAAATCAACAAAAAGAGCAATCGTTAATAGATAAAAACGACTACGAAAAATTATTAGCAAATTCAAATTCAGAGAAAGAAACCATTCGAGCTGAAAAAGATTCGTTGGCAATTCAACTTACTAAGAAAGAAACCGATTTTGAAAATCTTTGGGAACGCAATAAAGAACAAAAGCAAGAAGTTGAGCAACTACAAGAAAAATTCACCAAAGAATTTGAAAATTTAGCCAACAAAATTCTAGAAGAAAAAACCAATAAATTTACAGAACAAAATAAAGAAAATCTTAAAAATATTCTTTCGCCATTGCAAGATAAAATTCAGCTTTTTGAAAAAAAAGTAGAAGATACACACAAAGAAAGTATAGATTATCATGCAGCATTACGTCAGCAAATAATAGGTTTGCGCGAAATGAACGAACAAATGAGCAAAGAAACTCTAAATCTTACTAAAGCATTAAAAGGCGATAGCAAAATGCAAGGAAATTGGGGTGAACTTATTTTAGAAAGAGTATTAGAAAAATCTGGATTAGAAAAAGATAGAGAATATTTTGTGCAACAAAGTTTTATTACCGAAGATGGAAATAGAGTTTTTCCCGATGTAATTATTAATCTACCGGATGGGAAGAAAATGATTGTAGATTCTAAAGTTACTTTAACAGCTTATGAACGATTTATAAACGAAGATGATGATGTTATAAAATCACAACATTTAAAAGAACATGTAGTTTCTATAAACCGTCATGTAGAACAATTGGGCAACAAGAATTATCAGGATTTATATCAAATGGAAAGTCCAGATTTTGTATTGCTATTTATTCCAATAGAATCAGCTTTTGCAATTGCTTTAAATGAAGATACTAGCTTGTATAACAAAGCATTTGAAAAAAATATTGTTATTGTTACACCGTCAACATTACTTGCTACTTTGCGAACAATTGATAGTATGTGGGCAAATCAAAAACAACAAGAAAATGCTTTGGAAATTGCTCGACAAGCTGGAGCATTATATGATAAATTTGAAGGTTTTGTTTCCGATTTGATTAAGATTGGAAAGAAAATGGATGAAGCTAAAGTAGAATATTCTTCAGCTATGAATAAGTTGACTGAAGGAAAAGGAAATTTAGTAACAAGTGCCGAAAAGTTAAAGAAAAATGGGGGCTAAAGCGAAAAAAGCTTTGCCAGAAGCCATTTTAAAAAGAGCAGAAAATAACGAAGAATTACTAACCGAATCTGATAATTAACTCAGGTTAAAAACCGAACAATATGACTATAATGCGAAAAATTTTAGTGTATGGAATATTAGCCGTTGTATTAGCAGCTTCCGCCTACATTGCAGCTTTATATTATGCTACTTTTAGCGAGGGAATTAGAACTGGTGAATTAATCAAATTTAGTCATAAAGGATATGTTTTTAAAACTTGGGAAGGCGAAATTAGTCAAGGAATTTCTGCAAGGCCGCGTTGAATGCGATGGGCATGTCCCTGGCGCGCGACCTCAAGAGCCG
>NZ_JAYVFH010000124.1:0-2719 GCF_043773265.1 Flavobacterium sp.
GTTGTCCTTTTTTTGGTAATTCATCCTTTACATGTTCGTAAAGATTTCTTAAAACTGGCATTGTTAATTGATGTGTATTATCACTCTCAGGCAAAAAAGGAATTTTAACCAAACCAGATTCAATAGCTTCAATTAATCCAAAATCAGAAACAACCCAACCAAATAAACTATAGGCATCATAGCCAGAACCTTGAAGATAATATGGTGTTGCTGACAAATCATAAACGCCAGTTAATTTAAATTTTTTTGCAAATTCGGTTAATCCTGTAAACCAAATTGCGGCTTTAGCATTTTCATCACCTTCAGTATCTTTGGTTTTACCTTTTTGTTTTGGCAAATAACAATGATGGGCTTCATCATTTAAAATTAATAATCGACTACCTGTTTTAAATTTACCTAAAACACGTTTAACAACTTGGTTATAATCTTCTTTTGATTGGTTTTGAATTTCGGCTATTTTTTCATCTTCACTTTTTACTTTACCATCATATATACTTTTTTTATTTCCTTGCAGCTGTCTTGGTTCAAAAGCATGATAATTTTTAATAATTAGTTTAGAGTTCAAATTGGCTAATTGAGGTTCAAGATTTCGAGGTACCAAATCTCTTGCAGCATAATAATCTGATCGTTCATTTTTATTGTTGGATTTTTTATCAACAAATAAAACGCCTAAGCGGTCTTTAATTGTTACTCCTGGAGCTACTATAAGAAAATAATCTGCAAAACGAGTATCTTGTCTGTATTCTTGCCTATTGAAATAATGGTAGATTATTAATGCACCCATTACAACAGTTTTACCAGAACCTGTTGCCATTTTAAAAGCAATTCGTGGTAATTGTTGATGAGTTAGATTACTGACATTTTTTTGGCTATTTCTTATTTTATTTACAATATTTTGACCAGCGTTAGATTTTTCAGCAACTTCATTTAACCATATCGCTGTTTCTATTGCTTCTCTTTGAGCAAAAAATAGTTTTTTTACAGCATGTCTTTCGGTATTATTAAACCAAAACATTAATAACTCTTTGGTTACTCGTGTTGTATTAGGATAATTTTCATCTCTCCATTTAGAAACATTATCGCGAATTAAATTAATTAAATGTGTCCCATAATCTTCTGAAAAGTCATTGACTTCAAAAAAATCTTTTTGCGAACCTTGCTTAATTGGTATTGAAATACCCATATCTGGAACGAATATTCTCCTACCTTTTACTTGTTCTTCATAATCTAGTTCTCCTTTAGAATTAGTATTATAATGCAATTTAGGTTCGTCGTAAGGACTATTGAGTATTGGATTATTATTCATTTTTAATATTTCACATATTGAATTCCAAACCTATCAAAAAAATCCCACTTTTACAAGAACGTTTTAATAGTTATAGAGCAATTTCCAAAGTAACGGTGTTTTTTGAGTTGCGCAACAGGAAAAACACCTTTTTTTTTGATTAATGTATATTTAATGCAAAAAGTAATTTAAAACATAGGATGTTAATTTGCCAATTTTTCGGGCACATCTTGCATGATGTCACAATGTTCTACAATTTTGTCCTGTTGTACTCTAAAAATATCTATTAGTGAGGCGTAATTTCAGCTACTCAAAATGTTCTAATACATACAAAAAGTGTTGCATAATGTCTCCTGACTTTGTAGAATATTTTTAAATTTAAATTATGAATTAATTAGTTCAAAGTCAGGAGATTTTGCGAAGCTGGCAACGTTTTCTGCGAAATGCTTCGGTTGTATCAAGAATGGAATTTACAAGCTAAAATCAACTTCATAACAACTAGTAGCGCACTTTTTATCTTCTTGTTTTGAGTACAATTGGAAATTATTTTCTTTGCCAATACTTCGAGTTAAAAACTGACCTCGTGGGCACATCAACCAAAAATCTTGTGGTGTAAAAACTATTGGAATATTTATTTTATTAAGTTGGTCAATAATTCCTGTTGATAAATGATTTAAATGACCAACATGTGCAATGTTTGGTTTCATTTCTTGAATTAAAGGAGTGGCAATATCTGCAATACCAAAATCAATTAGAAAGAAATCTTCATTTTCATCAATTAAAATATTGGTAGATTACTTTCACCATGAGTTATTTTATAGGTTTGATTAAGTTCTTTTAAACATGCTACACTATTTTCAATTCCCTTTAAAAAAACC
Organism: Flavobacterium sp.; assembly: GCF_043773265.1. Classification (GTDB taxonomy): domain Bacteria; phylum Bacteroidota; class Bacteroidia; order Flavobacteriales; family Flavobacteriaceae; genus Flavobacterium. Next base: position 2,164 of record NZ_JAYVFH010000124.1, read on the forward strand.
GTTGGTTTAAGTGAAAACAATTCATTTTCTAATGTTCTTGCTTGAATGAATTGAAAAATTATACAATATGCCTGTTCGTTATCATCCCAATCGTATTCAATGATTTTTGCTAAGTTTTTGTGAGTAGCTTTTATTAAGTTTCGTAATTTATCGAACAAAATTTTGCTTGCTTGAGAGTCTTGCTCAATACCTTTGATCCATTTTGCAAAATAATTGTTTTCAAATTTGTCTTGAACAACTGCTGTTATAGAATACCCTCACTCTTCTTTTTTACGACTTATTTGGTATTCTCCTAGAATCATATAGTGGTTTATATTTTTAGATTTTTTATCGTAGTCGCTACAGCTTTTAAAAAAGTCCAAAATATTAAAATTATTTGTAAGTAAAGTGGTTTTTATAAATAATAGAGGAAAGTATTTGTAATTACTATTGGCAGTAGATGAGATTTTCTTTTACTACTTAAAAGTAATTAAAGTGGATTTTATCGCTTCTTTCAATTTTGGTTCTACTTTTGTTTCTTCCGCAAATTTGGTCCAGTTTTTTACTGTCTCACTAG
>NZ_JAYVFH010000125.1:0-2772 GCF_043773265.1 Flavobacterium sp.
GTTACAGCAGTTGGAACCGCAGAACATTCTACTGTTACGTTAGCTGGTAAAGCTTCAACGAAACTTGGAGCCGTTGTATCTTGAACATTTATCGTTTGAGAAACATTAGAGGAATTATTACAAGCATCTGTAAAAGTCCATGTTCTAGTAATTGTAAATGAATTAGGACATTGTCCTTGTATAATAGAATCCTGTGCTTGAGATGTAATACTACCTGTACAATTATCTATTGCCGTTAAAGGTAAAGCCGTTGGAACTTCTGAAGCGCAAGAAACTTGTAATGACTGAGGAGCAACTGGTACAATTGGTGCAGTAATGTCTTGAACAGTAAAAGTACCAGAAGTTGAAATGAAGTTTCCACAAGCATCAGTTGCTGTAAATTCTACAGTAACTGCAGTTGAGCAATCATTTGATAAAGAGTTAAAATTATTTGTCCAAGTTACATCAGAACATAAATCATTTGCTACTGCACCACCATTTGATTGTAACCAATTTGTAATTGACGTTTGATTTCCATTACCATCACATTCTACAATTAAGTTAGAAGCTTGAGTAGTTATATCTGGAGCAACTGTATCAATTACATTTATTGTTTGTGATGCAGTTGAAACATTATTACAAGAATCAGTTGCGGTCCAAGTTCTTGTTACAGAATAGCTTCCAGAGCATTGTCCGTTTGTGGTTACATCAGCAAAAGTTAGTGTAAAACTACTTCCGCATACATCGGTTGCGGTTGCGGTTGCAAAGCTTGGTGTTGCTGGACAATTAATAGTGGTTGGCGCTGGTAAACTTGCAATTACTGGTGCTGTGGTGTCTTCTACATTTATTGTTTGTGATGCAGTTGAAACATTATTACATGAATCAGTTGCGGTCCAAGTTCTTGTTACAGAATAACTTCCAGAACATTGTCCGTTTGTGGTTACATCAGCAAAAGTTAGTGTAAAACTACTTCCGCATACATCGGTTGCGGTTGCAGTTGCAAAGCTTGGTGTTGCTGGACAACTAATAGTGGTTGGCGCTGGTAAACTTGCAATTACTGGTGCTGTGGTGTCTTCTACATAAACAGTCTGCAAAAAAGTTGAAATATTATTACATGAATCATTGGCTGTCCATGTTCTCTCAATTGTATAGCATCCTGCACAATTACTTGTTTTAATATTTTCAGAATAATTAATATTAACAAATCCACAATTATCAGTTACAATCAAAACCGGTGGAGAAGGAACATTTTCACAAGAAACTGTTAAATATGCAGGAGTGTTTCCATTAAAAATTGGACTAATGGTATCTTGAATAGCAATTGTTTGAGAAGCGAATCCTGAATTATTACAGCTATCGGTTAGATAATATTTTCTAATAACAATTATTGGACAACTACCTGACTGAGTATCTTGATAATATAAAGTAGCGATTGGTGAACTGTCAATAAATGAACCTCCTTGTTGTTGAAATTGAGTTAATGTTATTGTTGAAGGTGACAATGAAAAAGGCAACATTCCATTATTTACTAATCCACTTAAACCACATCCTTGAATTGTTATGTTATTTGGAGGTAAAACAATTGGATTAGTAACATCTCCTGGATTTATAGTAGTTTGTAAAGTTTTAACACAATTATTAGCATCTGTTACTGTAACTGAATATAATCCAGGACTTAAGTTAGAAATATCTTGTGTTGTTGCACCATTACTCCATAAATATGTATAAGCAGAAGTACCTCCTAAAACGGTTAGATCAATTGAACCAGTACTACTACTACAATTAACATTAGAAGTAGTTGAACTCAAAACCATCTCTAATGGAATATTAATATTAACAATATAAGAATTACTTAATCCTTGAGAATCAACAACAGTTAATTTAACTGTATTACCAGTTATTGAATTAAAAGAAAATGTTGGATTTGCTAATGTTGAGTCTGTAATACCATCACTATTAAAATCCCATGCATAAGAATAAGGTGCAATTCCTCCATTAGTTGTAGAAGTAAAATTTACTGTAGCTTTATTTCCTTGTCTACAAGCTTTGTAAGTAAATTGAACAGCTAAAGGTTTAGCGATTACAAGATTTTGAGAAAAATCGCATTGGGAAGAACTATAATTTTGACATGTATAATTTGGACCAGGATTTTGATTAATACTTGTTCTCCATGCTATTAAAATATTTGATAATAATAATTCTGTTCCGCAAGTCCAATCAAATGGTCCATACAAAAACCTTTGTCCAGCACCTGGACTAACTGTTCCAAAATAAACATTTAAAGGAGTTACAACTCCATTTATTGATAAATCTGCAAAAAATCGAGAATAATAAATGTCAGAATTAGCATTTGAAGTATAATTTAATAAAATATATACTTGAGAAACTGATCCTGGAGTACAAGTAGTGTTGGATAAAGGAACACCATATACATCTGTAGCACTCAAAAAAACATTTGTTAAAGTATAGTTATTTGAAGTACAATTATAACCACAAGTTCTTAAATCAACTTGTGAATGTACATTTTGAAATATAAAATGGAAAAAAAATAATAGTAATAACTTTTTTGAAAACGATTTGAAGGTGTAATTGTTTTTCATAATTGCATATTTTAAATTTTTAAATAAAATATAGCATTTGGAAATTTAACTTTCGTAAAAATTTCTTGTGTGGTCAAGTTTATTAAAATTACTCATTGATATTCTGGGGAAAATATTCAATAAGAAAATATTTTAGATAGCAATTCAAAAATTATATCAATGTGATACTTTTTCTTGTGAGGTCAAGTTTATT
>NZ_JAYVFH010000126.1:0-18229 GCF_043773265.1 Flavobacterium sp.
CGTTGTACCAGTTTGCGCATAAACGTAAATTGTTTGTGTGGAATTAATAGTTGCGCCATTGGCAAAGGTTGTACCTGTTCCTCCACTTGCTGAATGATACGTGCTTCCTGCTGGTAAAGTTGGTAAAATATAACTTCCACAAACGGTTACGTCTGCTGGGTTTGGTGTGGATGGTATTGCATTAACTATTAACTGAAAAGTTGTTGTGTCATAAAATGTAGGATTTGCATTATCTTCAATTCTTACATAAATTATTTGTGGATTTACAGTATTTACAAATGAATTAAATGGAGATATAGCACCAGAATCTGAATTAGCAGTAGCTTGAGTTAAATGATAAGTTACAGTAAAACTTGAAGCACTTTGCGAACCTAAAACAATAGCCGTTTGTGGCGTAAAATCAAAAGTTCCAAAACCATCATTTGAAGCGTCATCACATTGAGATAAGTTTGGAGGTTGATTTGCATTAACAAGACATTGAACAGGATCAATAGTTAATGTAAATGATTGAATACTATAACAATTGGAACCAGAAGAATCATCAACTCTGATGTAAATTATTTGACCATTTGTACCATTGAATACATTTGGACTAGAAATAGCTGAAGCAAAATCTTCTGCATTTTGAGATGTTAAAAAATAATTAACATCAAAAAGTGATGGTGATAAAGCACCTAATACAACTGGAGTATTTAATGTTAAATTGAATGGACTACTACAAACAATTAGATTATTAGGTGGATTAACTGGTAATGGTGGTTGAAACTCAACAGTAATACAATCTGTAACTGGACATGCTGGACCATAAGGATATGCAGTTGCGCAATAAAGACCAGGTTGTGATATGGTAATAATTGGACCCGTTTCGCCAACAATTAAATTTCCATTCAATGTCCATGAATGAAGCACGGTTATTGGTAAACCAGTATTTATGGTTGTTGTTGTTCCTGCACATGGAGCAAAACCATTAGAAATTAAATAATCATTAGGAAAAGACAAAGGATTTGTATTAAAACTTTGCGCTTGTAAAAAAACCGCAGAATCTAATGAATTATCACCAACATTAGCAATTGCAAGTTTAATATGATATGTCATCCCACATTGTACAATTGCATTTGCAGCAATAACAGTTGTAAAACCATCATATTGAATTGTAGCATTCAAAGCAGGTGTTACTCCGGTTCCATTATTTACATAAAAAGCACAATACTCACAAGGTCCTAAATTTGCACCGCCATTATTTAAATTATTAATTGTAATGGGAACAATAGTAGATGGAATAAGTGCTATGTTTGCAGCACCACCAGTGTAAGGACCAGTTATTCCTGGACCACTTAAGAAGAAACCAAAAACATCATTAAAACCAGTGTTTGTCCATTCTGGATATTCTTCAGAAGCAAATACAAAATTAAAACTCAAATTTTGTCCAATAGGCACAAAATCAAATTCTAAAATAGCTTTATTATTAATTGTATTAGTAGTTAATAATGCTAAATCTGAATCACCAGTTATTGGATTGGCAGTTGCTAACGTTAAACCACCAGCATTATTTGGTCCAATCGCTGCTTGTGCTTGACCGGTAGCGAGAATGATACCACTATCAATTCCTAAGTTGGTAGAAACTCCATTTGTAAAATGTCCGACCTGATCTCTAATAAGTAAAGCATTGGCTGCAGAACCATTAAATTTCACATTCGAAACTGTAATTCCACTACCTAAAAGTACATTTTGAACTAATTGTGCAGGAGTTTGAGTAGTATTATTAACCGATAATTGACTAAATGAAAAATTGAATAGTAAAATTAAAAATAACAGTAAAATTCTTTTCATAATTTATTATGTATTATCAACCAATAATCCTTTAAAACATTAGTCAATGTGTTAATTTATTGTTTAAAACTTCAAATATAGACATTCCAAGAAAATAACTTTGTTAAATTTGTAGAAAATTACTTGTATCATCATGAAAATTAACACCAAAGAAACTCAAAATCCTACAATTTTAAAATTTGAATTCCCAGATTTTATAACTCAAAATGAAAGTTTTGAATATAAAAATATTGATGAAGCCAAAAATTCACCTCTTGCTCAACAATTATTTTACTTACCATTTGTTAAAACAGTTTACATTTCTGGAAATTTTATAGCAATTGAAAGATTCAGTATTGTTGAATGGGCAGATGTAAAAGATGCCGTTGCTGAACAAATAGAAGATTATGTAAAAAACGGAGGAAAAATAATTATAGAAGACGTTTTAAAACCAAAAAAAATTGGATTATCAGTTTATGGAGAAACAACTCCAAATCCAGCAACGCTTAAATTTGTAGTTACAAAAAAACTTACAAAAACAGCTTTAGAATTCAAAAACATTGATGAAACCGCAGCTTCACCACTTGCCAAAGAGTTATTTAAATTTTCGTATGTAAAAGAAATTTTTATTGATGAGAATTATATCTCAATTACAAAATATGATGTAGTATCTTGGGACGAAATCACTCTAGAAATTAGAACATTCATAAAACAATATATAGAAAATGGAGGCACTGTTGTAGATGAATCGCAAATAGTTGAAGATTTAAAACACGAAAAACAACAAATTAAAAATTTTGATTCTCTAGATACAACATCACAACAAATTATAAACATTTTAGAAGAATATGTTAAGCCAGCTGTTGCTGCAGATGGCGGAAATATCCTTTTTGATTCTTATGATGAAAAAGAAAAACGCGTAAAAGTAATCTTACAAGGGTCTTGTAATGGATGTCCGTCATCGACATTTACATTAAAAAGTGGTATCGAAAATATGCTAAAAGACATGTTAAACGACAAAGATATAATTGTTGAAGCGTTAAATGCTTAAAGTTTAATCCAACCAAAAAAACCAAAAACAAATGAAAAAATTCAAAGCAATTTCATCTATAATATTACTTTCACTACTTTTTGCGAATTGCAAGAATGAAGAAAAATCTGTTGATTTCAAAAAACTAACAGACAATTATTTTGATGAAAAAAATGCACTAAATCCATTAGACGCAACATTAAATGGTCAAAATGAATACAACGACCAATTGCAATTAGAAATGACTGATGTTTATCGAAAAAAACAAGCAGTTTTCTTTGAAAAATATCAAACAGAATTATCAAAAATAGATTTTGAAAAACTATCCGAAGAAGAAAAAAATAGCTTCGACATAATAAAATGGGAAGTAGAAATTGGTATAGATTTATTAAAACAAAATGCTAATTTAACACCGATTCATCAATTTTGGGGAACACACCTTACTATGGCACAACTTGCTGGTGGCGAAAGTGCTCAGCCATTTAAAACCGAAAAAGATTATAAAAATTTCATTAAAAGAATGGATTTATATTCAGTTTGGATTGACTCTGCAATGGTTTACATGAAGAAAGGAATAGAAAAAGGCGTTGTTTTACCTAAAGTATTATCTTTAAAACTACTGCCACAATTTGACGATATGATTACAGAAAAAATAGAAGACAATCTATTTTACACCACTATAAAATCAATGCCTTCAACGTTTACAGATGCTCAAAAAGAATCATTAAAAAAAGAATTCACAACAACTATAAACGAAAAACTAATTCCAAAGTTTAAGAAAATGTCTGCGTTTTTAAAATCTGAATACATTCCGGCATCAAGAACAACTAGCGGAATTGGAAGTTTGCCAAACGGAAATGATTTGTATAAAGTTTATGTAAAACAATGGACAACTACAGAAATGACTCCTGAGGAAATTCATGATTTGGGATTAAAAGAAGTGGCGCGATTAAAAACCGAAATGGAAATAATAAAAAATCAAGTTGGTTTTAAAGGACCTTTAAAAGATTTTTTTGACCATGTGAGAAACAAACAAGAATTAAAACCATTTAAAAAACCAGAAGAAGTAATTGCTAATTTCGAAAAGCTATATGAAGTAATTAAACCTAATGTAGACAAACTATTTTCGTTGCAACCAAAAACCAAATTTGAAATTAGAAGAACTGAATCATTTCGTGAAAAAACTGCAAGTGCCGAATATGTTCAAGGCACATCAGATGGTTCTCGTCCTGGAATATTTTATGTACCAATTCCAAATGTAACAGATTATAACTTTTATGCTGACGAAGATTTATTTCTTCATGAAGCAATTCCTGGTCATCATTTTCAAATTTCTTTACAACAAGAAAATCAACAATTACCAGATTTTAGAAAATTCAACTGGTTTGGTGCTTATGGCGAAGGTTGGGCTTTGTATACTGAAAGTTTAGGAAAAGAATTAGGTTTATATAATGATCCATACCAATATTTTGGAATGTTGGGAAGCGAAATGCATCGTGCCATTAGATTGGTTGTAGATACTGGTTTACATTCTAAAGGATGGACAAGAGAACAAGCAATTCAATATTCGTTAGACAATGAAGCAGAAAGTGAATCAAGTATTATTGCAGAAATTGAACGTTATATGGCAATTCCTGGACAAGCATTATCTTATAAAGTTGGGCAATTAAAAATTCTAGAGTTACGCCAAAAAGCCACTTCAGAACTTGGAGCAAAGTTTGACATCAAAAAATTTCATCAAATAGTTTTAGAATCTGGAGTGATGCCACTTGCATTATTAGAAAAAAAAGTTAACAATTGGATAAAATCAAATAAATAATACTCAATTTCATATTAAAAACAAAACTGCAAATTCAAAAATTATCCTGATGTAATTTTTGAATTTGCAGTTCGTTTTTAAACTTTATACGTTTATAGTTTCTTCTATTTTTTTAAAATCTATAGGTTTTCCGTCAACATCATAAAATTGATATCGGTATTTTAATTTTCCATTTAATTCTTCAATATCAACATGCATTTGATAAAAACCATTATTCCATTCTACGATAATATCAAAATAATAATCACCTACACCAAAGCTTGTTGGCAAATTACTAATGTAAATTTGTTTTTTAGATTTTAAATTTAATGTATTAACTTCAATATTATTATAAGCTCCAACATCTTCATTATCATAGGTTCGTCCCATATAATTGTATTCGCTTGGTTTTTTCTTATTTTTACCTTCTTTTGGATCATTATAAATATCCTTTATTGAAAAAATCACATCTTTTAATGAAATTTTACTCACATTCATTAATGAAAACCTCAATTGATGATTATACATCATTCGTTGCCCTTTTTTTCTTGGCTCGGCATCATCTGAAAAATCTGAACCTTCACCCAAATCAGTATCTTTAATTTCAACAATTGGAATATTATGACCTTCTATTTGTGTAATAATATCTTCTTGTTTAAAATCACTTGGTTTATAGTCGGCTTCAATAAATTGTTCTTTAGTTTCCTGAATTTCATCAGTTAAAACTTCAATTTTTTTATTCGCGATTTCAATTTGAGTATCATTTGTATCAATATCATTCGCCTCACTACTTGAGCGATATAAAGAAAAAAGTGCGCCAGTAATTAAAGCAAATCCAATAAATGCCAATATAAGTGCTGTCATAGAAGAATACTTTTTCATTCTAATAAATTGGTTATAGAACAGATTAGGTTATTGCACAAAATTAATGATTAAAAAAAATGTTTTTATAACTATAAAAAATAGTTCTTAACAATGAAATGAACCATTTTTTAAAGCACAAAAAAAGTCTGAAAATTTCATTTCAAACTTTTTTTGTGAAAATAATAGCACTCTACCCAACACGCCGAATACTAGAATTTAGTATCTTAAAAAATCATGAATATGTAAATAAAAATTAAAAACTATGTTAAGCGACAATTTTATAAAAAATAAGAATATTATTAAATTTGTTTTCCATTTAGTCTTTGTTTATTGGTTTAAAAAATTTCAAAACTTTATTAAAAATTTTTTGTATTGGGTTCATTTTTTTTTCAGGGAAAATTTTTTTTGAAACATAATTTGTAGCAAAATTTACAATTGTTTTTAGCAAATCAGTTTTTATTTCTGACGATGAAACTACTTCGCGTAAAGAATTTTTTATAATGTTTACGGGTTTTATACTTTGGTAAGTTTCATAGGTTTGTTCTTTTAGCGATTGCAAATCTATCTTTTGTTTTTCTCTTAACAAAGTGATTTTATTCAACAAACCAACCATTTCATTGCTAGTTTTCATTCCCTTTTTTATTTAAAGTTTTTCTAATAATATAATTGCTAATAGGATTTTTAATTAATGAATCTTGAAATAGCATAAAAAGAAAAGCTAGCAACACATAAAAGCCAGCCATAAAAAAAAATCCATAATAAAATTTTCCAAAATATTCACCTAATAATAATGCCAATCCTATATTTAAAAACAGAAAAAAAAGTATAAAAACAATACCTAAAACTGATTTGACCACTAACGAAGAAATTATATTTGCCGATTTGTAAATAGTATTGTACTTACACAATTCCATAGATGTTTTACTATAAACTTCAAGTTTTTGTAATAGTTTTTCTATTGATAATATACAGTTTTCCATAATTTATTTTTAAATATAATTAAAAACCTGCTTAGTTTAATTTTGATATTTTGCTAAACAGGTTTGTACAAAAAATTAATATTCATTATTTGATGCAACCATTTCGTTAGCATCTTTCAAAATATCTTCATTTTTATTGACAACTTCTTGATACAAATTTTCAAACTTTTCTTTCAAACCGTTTGCATAATCTTTTCCAGTATCAACAATTTTTTTTCTAGTTTGAAAACCTTTATCTGGCGCAAATAAAACTCCAAATAAGGCACCAACAGCAACACCAGCCAAAACCCCTAATACTACTTTACTTGTTTCCATAATTTTAATTTTTTTAATTATAAATTTTTATATAACAAATTTCACTTCTATTGATTATAAATGTCTTATACAATTTCTATAGAAATTTATATTATTTACACTTAAAATAAAAACTGTGTATAATGTAACTTTTATTAATAATTATATAAAATAAATTGTGTTAGAAATTTCCAATTTTATAAGTTGAATTTCTATTTTTTTTCAAATGAAAATTATAAAACATTCTGGTGATATTGTAGATTTTGATAAAAACAAACTCGAAAGATCTCTTTTAAAATCGGGAGCAAACAAATTGATAGTTGATAACGTTTTGTTGGCTATTGAAAAAGAAATATTTGAAGGAATTTCTACAAAAAGCATTTATAAATTAGCGTTTAGTTTATTAAAAAAAGAATCCAATTCTCATGCTGCGAGATACAATTTAAGGACGGCAATCGAATTATTAGGTCCAGCAGGTTTTTTCTTTGAGAAATACATTTCAAGACTTTTTGCATCAGATGGATATCAAACCATAACCAATATGATTTTGCAAGGAAAATGCATTTCGCACGAAATTGATGTAATCATAAAAAAGGACAATATCATTGCAATAATAGAATGTAAGTTTCACGAAAGAAGAGAAACCAACTCAGATGTAAAAGTACCTATGTATATTTTATCTCGTTTTAATGATTTGAAAGACAAACATCATCAAATTTTTACAAATAAAGATGAAATTTCTAAATGTTGGATTATCTCAAATAACCGATTTACATCGGATGCAATTGCGTTTGCAAAATGTTCAGATTTAAATATTTTGAGCTGGGATTATCCTGAAAGCAATAATTTTAGGCATAAAATAGATAACAATCAACTTTATCCTGTTACTTGTTTAACCACATTAACACTTGCAGAAAAAGAAAAATTACTTATACTGAATATTATTTTAGTTAAAGAATTAATCAATAATTCAGAAAGTTTAGAAAAAATAGGATTGAGTGTTAATAAAATTAAAATCGTCTTAAAAGAAGTATCAGAATTGTGCAAATACATTTAGAAATCATGAAAATAAGATTTATAGGCGGAGCTGGAACTGTAACAGGTTCAAAAACATTGATAGAAAGCAATGGCATGAGAATTTTGATAGATTGCGGACAATTTCAAGGTATAAAGCCACTTCGGGAACTCAACTGGGAACCTTTGTCTGTTTTACCATCAACTATAGATTTTGTTCTTCTCACACACGGTCATTTGGATCATTGTGGTTGGCTACCAAGGTTGGTTAATCAAGGTTTTAAAGGTAAAATTTATTGCACTAGTCCAACAAAAGACATCACTAAATTAATACTACTAGATAGTGCTAAAATACAAGAAGAAGATGCCAATAAAGCCAACAAAGATAAGTATTCTAAACACGAAATCGCCGAGCCACTTTATACTGTTGCGCAAGCCGAACAGGTTTTTCCATTTTTTAGAGTTATAAAAATCAATGAAATTATTAATCTAGATGCAGAAATTTCGGCAGTTTATACCAATGCTGGCCATATTATTGGTGCGTGTTTCATCGAATTAACTTTAGAAAATAAAATACTAGTTTTCTCAGGAGATATTGGTCGTGATCATGATGCTTTGGTTTTTCCACCTGTAAAACCTACAAAAGGAGATTATATTTTTTTAGAAAGCACCTACGGAAACCGGTTGCATCCCGATACTGATACAAAATCAGAACTAGAAGTGTACATCAACAATACGGTTCAAAAAGATGGAACTATTATCATTCCGAGTTTTGCAGTTGAGCGCGCACAAACCATTATGTATTTTCTTTGGCAATTGAAAGAAGAAAATAGAATTCCGAATATTCCTTATATTATTGATACACCTATGGGAATTAGTGTGCTTGATATTTTTGCAAACAACAGAAATTGGCACAAACTTCCTGAAGAACAATTTGTGGCAATGTGCAAAATGTTTACAATGATTACAGATTACCAAGAAACTATTGAAACCATTTATAACAAAAGCCCAAAAGTGGTTATCGCTGCCAGCGGAATGATTACTGGTGGTAGGGTTTTGAGTTATTTGGAACAATATATTGGTTTGCCAGAAACAACAATAATTATTATTGGTTTTCAAGCCGAAGGCACTCGTGGTAGAAAATTGTTGGAAGGTGCAAAAGACATTAAAATTCATGGAAAATATTATGCTGTAAAAGCTAATATTCTCAATATTGATAGTTTGTCTGCTCACGCCGATCAAAAAGGATTACTAAATTGGCTTTCTGAATTGAAAACTAAACCCACAAAAGTATTTCTAGTTCACGGAGAAAACCAAGCCGCTGATGAACTTCGCATTAAAATTCAAGAGCAGTATGGATTTGATTGTTGTGTTCCTTTATTAGGACAAGAAGCGGAATTGTAAAAACCACTTTATTTATACAACGGACTAGAAAAATGCTGATTAATAAAACTTTGTCTTTGATAAGCGTTCATTTTATCGGTTTCTTTGACGTGTATTTTTATCTTTACAAAACGATTATCTTCACTCAATTTATTGAATAATTCTGTTTTGGCATTGGTTGGTCCAAACAATAAAACTTTGTCATAATTAATAATTTTTTGTGCAATTTTTTTAAAATAATCCGAATGCATTTGTTGCTCTTTGTGGTGCATAAAGCTTTCGCCTTTGGCTAATTTTTTTTCTTTTTCTTCGTGTGTAAATTTAGATTCGATGGTTTCTATTTCAAAAGGAGTTTCTGAAAATTCCATTAAATGAGCCATTGAATGATCCATCCAAATACCAAGTTTCTTTGTTGATTTCATTTTAATTGATTTTAATTGATTAAATTTTATAATACAAAATTTGTTAAAAAGCAATGCATTATTCTTATATAACTTTTATTAAAGGTTATATAATTACTAGTTGTTAAGTGGTTAAATTGTCTTTTTGTTTTCAAGTTTCAAGTTAATTTCGTTTAGCAATTCAAATTGTTTTTGTTGGGTTTCAAACAAGGTTTTTATTTGTTCTTCGAGTAATAAATCTATTTTTTTATTTAAGCTTCGAATTTGCATTTCGGCTTTTAGATTGATTAAATAATCATTTTCACTCCTTTCTCTATCTTTTTCTTCTTGACGATTTTGACTCATCATAATGATTGGTGCTTGCAAAGCCGCAATACAGGACAAAATCAAATTCATTAAAATAAAAGGATAAGGATCAAATTTGTAAACACCTAATGCTAAAACATTAAAAACTATCCAAATGGTTAATAGAACAAAAAACGATATAATAAATTTCCAACTTCCGCCAAACATTGCCACTTTATCTGAAATTAGTTGTCCTTGTGTCAAATTTTCAATTGGAGGATGTGTAAGGTTATGAATAATAAGTTCCTCATCATCTATAGTTTTTTTGACAATTTGATGTAGTTTATCTAGATGATTTACTTCATCAGATAATAATTTTTCAATACTTTCTTTTTTCATTTTATTGAAGGTGTTTTATATTCATTTTCTATTAATTTGATAAATGTTTTTTTAAATAGTATATCTAATAAAAATTGCGAAAGTTATTAGACTTACTATTTGTCAAATACGAATTATTTTTCAAAATTTGTATTTGTTTTTGGTGTCATAGTTACTTTACATTTTTTGCATTTTTTATGTTTACTTGATACTTTATGGCATTTATGACATTCATACATCATTCCTTCTTTTTTTATCAATTCTACATTGCAATGCTCACATCTACCTGCTTTTTTGGAGGTCATATTACATTTTGGACATTCATAAATACTAGTTTTTTGTTTTGTAGTTTTTTTAGTTTTCTGAACTTGTTCTTGTGAATATCCAATTGTAGTTATTGCTAAGAATACGCTTAGTACGATTAATAATTTTTTCATTTTGATTTCATTTTAGATGTTAATAATTAATTTTTATCTTTTCTGTTCTTCTTTTTTCTGTTCTACTTTTTTCTTCTTTTTAAAATAACCTCTCAATAAAAAGTTGTTTTTGGCTGCTGCTTCTAATTCTTTTAATTCTTTAGAAGCAGTTTCTAAATTTATAATTGTAGAATCAATTGAATTTCCTAATCTTTCATTGCCAATAATTTTAGAAAGTACATTGTTTTCATTATTGATTTTAGTTGTTAGTTTGACTAACTCATTAGAACTGTTTTCTAGATTTAAAAGTGTCGTTTCTAATTTTTCTGCAAATTTTTTATCGGTTAATAATTTTGATAAAAACGAATCATCGTTATTAATTTTGGCAGTAAAAGTGCCAATGTCTTTGGTGCTATTTTGAATATTTGAAATGGCATTTTCAATTTTATTTGCAAATTCATTATCGGTAAATATTTTTGAAACCGCTCCATTTGGGTTGTTAATTTTTGGTGTGAATTCGGCTAATTCTTTAGCGCTAATTTCAAGATTGACTATGGTACTTTCTACACTATTTGCAAAATTTTTATTGGTCATTATTTTTGACAATAATCCTTTTTCATTATTCATTTTGTAACTAAATCTTATAAGTTGTTTTGTAATAATCTCGGCATTATTAGCGCTTTTTTGAACACTTCGCATAATATCCTCAATTTCAATTGAAACATAAGATTCAATAACAGCATTATTTTTTACAACTTTTTTTGAGCTTGTACCAGATGTAATTATCAATACTTTGTCACCAACTAAACCATCTGAGCCAATACTTGCAATTGCATCTGTTTTTATATATTTTTGGACGTCTTTTTTTATAAGCATTTTCACTAGAACTAGTGAATCTGAAATGAAATATATTTTATTTACAGTACCTATAGATATTCCTGACAGACGTACATTGCTTCCTTCTTTCAAACCGCTTACATTTTTAAACTCGGATTTTAAACTAAAATTTGAACCAAATAAATTTCTGTTTATCCCAATGAAATATATAGTAACTATAAATAATACAATTCCAATAATTACAAAGATTCCTAATTTCCAGGTTGAACTATTTTGGTTGTTCATTTTTTAAAGTTTTATGTTAATTAAAATAGTTGTGAAGCCATTGATCACTACTATTTTTAAGTTCGTTATAACTTCCTTCGGCATATATCACACCATCTTTTATAATCATTATTCTATCGCCTGTCGTTTCAGCACAAGCTAAATCGTGCGTAATAATTATTGATGATGTTTTGAATTTTTTTTGAATTTCTACTATTAATTCGTTGATTCCTTTTGACGTTATTGTATCCAAACCCGATGTTGGCTCGTCATATAAAATAATTTCGGGTCTTATGATTATGGCACGAGCTAGACCAACTCTTTTTTTCATTCCTCCCGATAATTCGGATGGCATTTTATCTATTGCTTCTTCAAGACCTACATTTTTTAATGATTCAACAATGGCGTCTTCTACTTGTTTGTCAGATAAAGTTTTGTCATTATGTTCTAATGTAAAAGCTAGATTTTCTCTAACAGTCATTGAATCATATAGTGCACCATTTTGAAAAAGAAACCCAATTTTCATTCTAATTTTATTTAGTTCTTGTTCCTTTAGTTTTGCAACATCTGTTCCTAAAACGTTAATTTCTCCAGCATCAATTTTTGTTAAACCTACCAAACACTTTATAGCTACTGATTTTCCTGAACCAGATCGTCCAAGAATAACTAGATTTTCTCCTTTTTTTACTGTTAGATTTATTCCTTTTAAAACAGCATTTTCCCCAAATGATTTATGAACGTTTTTAAAAGCAATAACTATTTCATCATTGGAATTTGTTATATCTTTACTTATCTCATCTTTTTTGACTATCATGTTTTTTAGAAAAAAAGATCGGTTAATTGAACCGCTATTAAATCAATAATAAAAATAGCTAGTGATGCTGATACTACAGCCGAGTTGGCTGCCTTTCCTACACTTTCGGTTCCACTTTTTGCATTAAATCCTTTAAAACAACCTATCATTCCAATAAAAAAACCAAAGAAGAATGTTTTAATTGTTGCGGGAAAAATGTCTAAAAATTCAATGTTTTTAAATGAATCTGAAAAGTAAAGTGTGATGCTAACATCACTATGCATATTTATACCAATAAATCCGCCAGTAACACCAATAAAATCAGCATAAAAAACTAATATAGGAACCATTAATGTGGTAGCTAATATTCGAGTAACCACCAAATATCTATAGGGATTAATGGCAGCAACTTCCATGGCGTCAATTTGCTCGGTGACTTTCATCGAACCTAGCTCTGCTCCTATTCCCGAAGAAATTTTTCCAGCACAAATTAGGGCGGTTATTACAGGAGCAATTTCTCTTATTAATGATAAAGACACCATTCCTGGAATCCAAGATTCGGCACCAAATCTTGCCATTTCTGGTCGTGCTTGAATGGTAAGTACCAATCCCATTATAAAGCCAGTGATGGTAACCAATGGTAATGATTTGAAACCAATAACATAGCATTGTTTTACAAACTCTTTTAGTTCAAAATTTGGATTAAATATTTCTTTAAAAAATCGCATGGCAAATAATGTTGTGTTTCCTATTTCATCGTATGTTTTTTTAAAATAGATTTCCATTTTGATAGACTGTATTGATTATTAAAAAAAGTTTATTAAAATGTTACATTCTAGAACCAATATTTTCATTTGGCTATATTTATTATTTTTTTTCTTTTCTAAAAACCAACATGGGTACTTTGGAGTTAAAAGACATTTCTATAGAATTATTGATAGAAAATAAACGGTCGAACCAATTGTGGTTTTGTTTTGTAAATAATACTACCAAAGATGGTTTAATGAGCATTACATCTTTTCTAATATGATAGTTTAAGGTGTATTTTGGATTCAATTTTTTGTAATGAAATTGTATATCATCCGATTCATATTTTCGAGCTACATTGCTTAAATTTTCATGCTCAAGTTTTAAATAAGGACTATAATCATAATGTAAAACTTTTACTTTGGCTTTAATAGATTGAGATAACTTTAATACTTTTCTTATTTCGCTTTCTATATTTTCTGTATCCGAAGCATAACAAATTGTAGTGAATTTATTTATTCTATAGTTTCTTGGAATAACAAAAATTGGAATTGGTGATTTTAATATCAATTCTGAAGCAATTGTTCCAAATAGTTTATCTAATATTCCTGAACCTCTAGTACTTAAACAAATATAATTGGCATTAACTTCATTAGCATAGCTCATAATTTGTTTTCCAACACTAAACCCAAATACATTTACTACTTCGCAAATACATTCATAATTTATTGTTGGCAAAGCTATTTCTTTATGGATTCTTGAGATAAATCTTTCTAATTTTTCTTGATTTCTTCTTATTTCGGCACTTTCATAATTTCCATAATAAATGTTATCCCAAACACTAGGTTTGCTCATTATGCTAGTTACATTATAAAAAATTAGTTTGTAATTATTTTGAGATGCCAATTGCATTGCAAACCGAATTGCTCTTTTAGAATTTATAGAAAAATCGGTGGTTACAAGTATCTTGTTCATAACGAAAAGTTTTATATTGTAAATTTCGTTTAGAATGATTTAAAAAATGTTATACAACTTTGAAGATTAGTTATATAATTCCTAGATTTTATTTTCTAAAAGTCTATAAATCAATATAATAACAGCTATGCCGAATATGCTAGTGTAAATCAATTTGTTGTACTTAGCCAGCCAATTTGGTAAAAAAATATCAAAATTATCTTTGGTAGAATTAGAATATTTTCGAGCCATGATGGTTAACGGACAAAACATTTTGAAAATTACTAACACAATACCTTCGGCTATGACCAAGCCAATACATATCCAAACCCATTGATCAATTTTATTGATAATTACTGCATACAATAGATAAAATATTACCACATTAAAGAACAGCCAAATTATGGTGTGAATGCTCTTGATTATAAATAGTTTGTTTTCTTTCATCAGATTTCAATAAGTATTTATAAAAAACAAAAAAATTAGTTACTATTTAGTTATCGAAAATCTCTTTTTCTAACTGACTGTCAAGATGGTATAAATCATTTCTAAAGTTTATTTGTCCTATACTGTCAACCCAAGCGGTAAAATACACTATGTAAATTGGAATATTTGGTTGTAATTGAATGTCTAAAGTTTTGTTTGTCAAAAGAATTGAATCTATTTTTTCTTCGTTCCAATTTTTATCTTTTCGGAGTAGGTATAATGCTAATTTTTTTGGTTCCTCAACACGAATACAACCATGACTAAATGCACGTTGGTTTTCGTTGAAAAGATTTTTAGATGGTGTATCGTGCAAATAAATCCTAAAATCATTTGGAAATACAAACTTTATTTTTCCTAAAGCATTATCTTCTCCGGGTTTTTGTCTTATTGAATAAGGAATACTTTTATTGTATTTTTTCCAATTTATAGATGATGAATTGATGACATTATTTCCAGAAAGCACTTCCATATTGTTACTAGTTAAATAAGAACGATTTCTTTTTAGTTTGGGTAAAATTTCATTTTGAATAATGCTATTGGGCACATTCCAAAAAGGATTTAAAATAATTTGAGAAATATTTCCTTTAAAAATACTAGTCCTTGTTGCAATTTTTCCCACAACTACTTTGGCATCCCAAATTTTCTTATTGTTTTCGAAAACGTGTAACTTGAATTCTGGAATGTTTATTAGTAAGATATTGCTTTCAATCTCATCAGGAAACCATCGCAATCGTTCCATATTGATCATTATTTGTTTGATACGAAAATCGATTGGTTTGTTGAATTCAGCAATTGTAGAAAGTCCTATTTCGCCATTTTCTTTTAGTCCTGTTCGAAGCTGAAAATTGCTAATTGCAATGGCTAAAGTATCTGTAAAAACAATAGTGTTGTCGTTGTTTTTTAAATCTTCTGTTAAAACTAAATATTCTTTAATTTTTAATAAGCAAGAATCACTTTGAGAAACCTTTAATAATTTTTTTGTAGTTACAATAGTTGGAAATCCACCATTTTTTTGAATGTTTCTATAGTATTTTAGTTTTTTTTTAAGTTTTAAATAATATTCGTTTTCTGGTTCCCAAACTCGATAGGTTTTATTTGTAGTGACTAATGAATCAAGGAGAACTTGATAGTTTTTTTTATTTCTAGGGATAAACCAATTGAGGTTGTACGGATTATTAACAATTCCGCCAAACACTTTTTTGGAATATTTGAAAAAAGTAGTGGTAAGTAGTAACTCAAGTTTTTTTACTTGTTTTTCTTTTAGTACAGACTCTGTTTTGTTGGTTTTTATCAGGTTAATTAAGGTGTCTAATTCTTGTGTTTTAAAAGTTTTATCATCAAAATCGACACTGTAATTTTGCAATTGATTTTGAAAACTCGAAATTGCTTGTGTCATTCCGTCTTTATTGAACCAAGCATATTGATAATTGCGATTTTTGTAGTATTGGGTTACTTCATTTATTATTATTTCGTTTTCGAGGTAAGACTTAAAAAAATCGATAATATCAGACTCGGTTAAAACCAATTCGGAATAATTTTGGGTAGAATAAATTCCTGTTTCAGTGAAAGCATCCTCTTGCGTTTTTTTAGAATTATTACACCCTATAATTAATACTAATAAGATAAAGATAAATTTTGATAAGTTTTTCATAAGAAATGATACTTTTATAAATTGTCTATTTTACCCAGTATACAACTCGCATAACTTTTTACCTTTAATAATAATCCGTTTTCTTAGGTTGCTTCTGGATAACCTAACGAGTGGAGTTTGTTTGTGATTTTTTCTCTATCTACATTATCATCATAAATGACATTTACAGTATCTTTTTCGTGGTCGATTTTGACGCTATTTACGCCTTCAATTTTTAGTAATGCTTTTTTGATAGTGGTTTCGCAACCGCCACATTTTAGGTTAGCAATAGTTATTTTTTCTGTTTTCATTATATTTAAATATTTGATTTTAGCTAAAGACTTTTAAATGATTAATCGCCACTTTTCTTAGTAGAAATTCCAAAAATAGAATACACAGGAAAAAAACTAATGTAGCTTGTAATGATAAAAACACTTGCTATTACCAATAAAACAATGGCAGTAATTCCTGTTATTTCTTTATTATAATAAGCGCCAGCAATAAACATTGCTCCAAGAATTCTAAATCCTTTATCTATTGATCCTACATTTGATTTAAGATGTTTCATTTTAGTGATTTATTTGATTTCATAATATTTTATTTTTTTATGGTGAATTCATTTAACCCTAAAATTTTGTTTATTCTGATAATAAATGTGTTATATAAATTTTATAAAAACTTAAATTATTATTATCATTCTAAAATATTGTGAATAATCAATGGATTAACAATTGCTTCATCTTCAATCTCAATTTCTCGGTTTTTGAAAGCGTATTTTGGAAAACTAGAGTAACTATTGTGTAGTTTTCTCACTTTTTTATCAGTTTGTTTATGTGAAGCTCCTTTTTTTCTTTTTGCTATTGTCATTTTCTTAATTTATTAAAAGTTATACTCTATTTATCAATGTTGTTTCCTTAATATTTTTTTTAATAAACACACACCTAAATGTTTTAAAAACCTTGCAGGATACTAATTCTTCATGGTCTTTTTGGACCTTGTAGGTTTTCAGGAAAAACGTGATTCCTCTATTTATTTAATTATAATGTTTTTCCTTTGATTTTTTCTTGTTTTGCTTTTTAACCAACTTTTTTCTATGGTTAATCTTGACATTAAATAACTTATGGTAGATTCTGCGCCTTGATTTAAATTGATGTATGTGTCTTCCAAACCATCATAGCAACCGCCAGTACAAGGATTGTAAATAATTTGATGCAAATGGTTGTTTCCTAAAAACCAACTAAAGGCAATTTTCATTTTCTGTTTGTACTCTTCATCTTTAAAAACGGTATAAAATTCGTTTAAGGCAAGAATTGTATAGGCAACATCTATAGGTTGTTCTCCTCCAATTTTAT
This sequence comes from Flavobacterium sp., assembly GCF_043773265.1. Taxonomy (GTDB): domain Bacteria; phylum Bacteroidota; class Bacteroidia; order Flavobacteriales; family Flavobacteriaceae; genus Flavobacterium. Next base: position 17,716 of record NZ_JAYVFH010000126.1, read on the forward strand.
TAGGATCTGTTTCTTCTCCATTATACAGCCAACCCTTGTTTGAAACTACATTTATTTTTTTGTTCTTAAATATTTTTGACATTAAAAAATCAAATGATATTTGGGCAATCGTTTTATATTTTGTTTCTCCTGTTGCTAGCCAAGCAAATAGCAATGCTTCTGGCAAAACACTATTGGCATAAGTTAAATAACTTTCAAACCATTGCCAATTTTTGTCTTCTTCGTGCTTGTACATTTGAACCATTCTATCGGCGAGTTCCTTTATAATAAATACATTTTCTGGCGTTTTGTTTTTTAAATTATAATAATAAACTCCTTTAATTGTAAATGCCATTGCTCTTGTTGAATGTATTTTGGAAACATTTAAAAAGGAATTTTTTATTAATTTTTTGGCTTTTTCAACCAATTCTGTTGGCAATAAATCAGCTATAGAAAGTAAGTATCCTAAAGCCCAAATAGCTCTTCCGTTAGAATCTTCTAAATTGGTTTGATAATTTTGATTGGTAAATTCTTT
>NZ_JAYVFH010000127.1:0-18638 GCF_043773265.1 Flavobacterium sp.
ACAAACGGTCAGATTTCGGTTAATTATGCAGCCAAGTTGCATGGAATTTCTCGCTCTTCAATTACCTATTGGATGAAAAAATTGCGTTCCTTTGAACAAAATTCTATAATGACAATTGCAAAGATTTAATAATTAATTGTTCAATTTACAAATTCCAAAATTTTATCAGCACCAAAACTCAATAAAAAACCAATAAATGAAACAATTATAAATTTAGATTACAATAATGTCAACGAACATAATTATAACCTACTGTTTTTCAACTTATTTTATGCAAACACTAGTGATATCCTATATTAAAAAAAAGTAATTATGATCCATAAAAAAGGAAAAAGCCATCTTTTGGGATGGCTTTTATATTTAAGTTAAAAAAGAACTGTGAAAGTCTAAGCTAAATCTTATTAGGAATACATTTTTCCTTTAATCTCTTCGACCATTCTTTTATTAAATGTCGGAAGATCTTTTATAGTTTGGCCTGTTACCAAACCTTTGTCAACAACGACTTCCTGGTCTTTCCAAATAGCTCCTGCATTGACTAAATCTCTTTTTGTTGAAAGGTCAGATGTCACTTGTCTGCCTTTTACCACTTCAGCATTAATTAAAATATGTGTTCCCTCTGCAAATGCTGCTACTGGTTTTTTTTCATTGAAAAATCCTTTTACAAAAGTCATCGCATTTTCTTCAGTTCGTAATTTGTCTGGATTTATAGCACATCCAGGTAACACTAATGCATCATAATCTTTTGAAGTTACTTCATTAAGAGTAAAATCCACTGGGTAATCTTTTCCCCAGTCTTTCAAGTTCCAGGATTTTATACTTCCTTTCTTAAGGCTAACGATATGCGCTGTAAATCCTTCTTTTTCCAAATATTCTTTTGGAGATCTCAATTCGCTTTCCTCAAATCCGCTTGTTGCCAATATGGCTACTTTCTTAATCATCACATTGAATTTAAAAGTTAATAATTATTTAATATCATTGTACAATTGACCAGTAAATTTAATCAAAGGAAAAAAATTTCTATGTTAAAGATATAATAAACCTATGTTAAAGAAATAATCAAAGTTATTGCAATTTATTAAACATTCTAGTCTAATAAAATATTTTAAATTTACATATCGTCCATATAGAGTTTAAAATGAAACAACTTCACAAGATTCATTCTCTTGGCATTTGTTTCTTTCTTATCGGATCTATTGTTTGATTTTAAAATAGGTATTTAGTTTGAATTATTGTCATGTAGGTTAATTCACGATAATAAAATATTAACCTAATTTGATAAAGGATGATAATTGACTATCTTTGAGAGATGTAAGTGCAGAACTTTAAATTAGGGTATATGTTGAATTTAAAGATATTACCATGAAAATCTCATTTGAAAAAAAAATATTGTTTGGTTTCGTAATTAATTTATTGTTTGTTTTCATTTCAACACTAGTTTTTGCTTTTCGGTTTAACAGCCAAAGAAGTCTTGCCTCGAATACAATATTAAATTGGCTCGAATTTACTTTATTTGCCTTTTCGTCCATTTTATTAATTGTAGTATACTACATTATACGAAGACAGATGGCTGAAGGAAAAATTTCTGAAAGCCAACTTTCTGAAAACAAAAAACTCTTTCAGGATTTCATTGACGCCAGTCCCAACGGCATCTTTATTAAAAAAATGGATGGAGAATATATCTTAGTCAATAAAAAATACAAATCCTTATTACAAACCACTGATAATGAAATAATAGGAAAAACTGATCATGACTTGCTGCCTCAAGATCTCGCTGATGCTAAAAGAAATTCTGACTATGATGTCGCTAAAGCGCGAAGTGAACTCCAAACCGAGGAAACTATTGAACAAAAGGACGGTATTCACACTTATATTGTAGTCAAATTTCCATTGTTCAATAAAGCCGCAAGGATTTATGCCATTGGTGGGATTTCAACAGAAATAAACGAACGAAAAAAATTAGAAAACTCCTTAATAGCGGGCAACAAATTCTTTGAAATGTCATTGGATATTGTGCTAATTGCCTCGATGGACAAATTTATTAAGGTTAACCCGGCGATGGTTCATACACTTGGTTATTCAGAGGAAGAATTACTAAGCGGAACATTTTTCACTTATATGCTTCCCGAAGACCATGAAATTACAAGCTTGGAAGTAGATAAACTTAAGTCAGGCGTAACAACCATTCAGTTCGAAAATCGATGGATGGCTAAAGACGGATCTGTAAAATGGATTTCATGGTCTGTTTCTCCTGATGTTCCCAACGGATTATTATATGCTGTAGGGCGAAATGTTACTAGTCAAAAAGAAATTGAAAATTCTTTAGAAATCGTCAATAATTTTTTCGAAATAGCATTTGATCCTTTTTTTGTCACTCAAGATATGAAAATCATTAAAATTAACCCTGCCTTTACAAAGATTTTGGGTTACTTTCAAAATGACTTAGAGAAAATATCCCTTTTAGATATTATTCATCCCGATTATACAGAAATAACAAAAGAGAGATTCAACAATCCTGTGAAAGAGGAAATCGGTTTACCAAATCTTATAATTCCTATGCTATCAAAAACTGGTTCATATATATGGGTTGAAGCGAGGTTATCTCCTGACGGTGGCACAGGAATGACCTTTACCGTCTTACACGACATTTCCAAAAGGAAGATGAACGAAGAAAAACTCAATATTATTAATCAAAAATTAATAGACGATGAACAACAAATAAAAAGCATATTTGACAATGCTCCAGATCCCGTTATTGTAATTGATTCTGAAAGTAAAATCATAAAATGGAACCCAAGGTCAGAATTTCTCTTTGGATGGCTTGAAGTTGAAGTTATAGGAAAACCTTTATATGAATTTATAATACCTAAACGTTTTGTAGAATTGCATAAGAAAGGAATAGAAAATTTTTTAATGACAGGTGTCGGCCCAATCATAAATCACACACTTGAGATAGAAGCGGTTAATAAAAAGGGCTTCGAATTTCCAATTGCCCTAAGCGTTTCACCTTTCAAAACGGAAGGAAAAGATTTTTTTATTGGCTTTGTAAGAGATATTACTGAAACAAAAAAAGCAATTGACGATCTGCAAAAAAACGAAGAAAAATTAACACTGATTCTCGAAAACATTGGAGAAGGTGTTATTGTCGCAAATAGTGATAAAAAAGTAATTATGGTAAACGACATGGTTAGTAAATTATATGAAAACGGTGCAGATGAAAAAATAACTCCAAATTTAGCCAGTCATTTTGAACTTTATTTTCCTGATGGAAAAACGGTATTCCCTTCACAAAACCTTCCAATGGAAAGGGCATTAAAAGGAGAAGCAACAGATGACGTTGAGCTTGTTCTTTTGCACTCAATTACAAAGAAAAAAAGAAGAGTCCTAATAAGTGGTAGGCCACTGATGGACGAAAACAACAAAATTGTCGTTGCAGTGGTCACAATAAAAGACATCAGTAAATATAAAGAGTTGGAAGAAGAACTAAAAACAACAGCTCTAAAGTATAAACAATCAATAGGTTTCAAAAAAAATGGATGAATAAAGATTTGCCTATATTTATAAAAATAAATCCTTTTGCTATTATTGGATGAAATAATTTGCATTGATTATGAACATGCCCCAAAAAGTTAGACACTATTTGGGGCATTTTTTATGGATAGAAAAGTTAAGTATGATTATGCATTTAAAGAAGAATGTTAATCTTTTTGATTATCAATTTTGATTTATCAGCCCAACAAATTGTTATACTTAATAAATAGCGTTGCCAGATTGAATTATTCTTCAAATGGTTTTAATAAAATCTGAAAGTAATACCTTTTATGAATCAAACGAAAATACTTTTAGTATACAGTTTATCATCTCAATATTAATTTATTGTTTGATGTAAATCATTTTAATAACAAACCCTAAAACTCTTCTTTAAATTATTAACCATAAATAAAACTTCTATTTGTATATTTGCTTTAGTTAAATTAAAAAAATATGCAACATATTATAGACCGTTTTATAAGCTACGTAACTATCGATACAGAATCGGATGCAAATTCTGACACAACACCAAGTACAAAAAAACAATTGGTTCTTGCCAATCTATTAGTTAAAGAATTAAAAACTATAGGTTTAAGCGACGTTACTATTGATAAAAATGGTTATGTTATGGGAACTTTAGCAAGTAATGTTGACCATGAAGTTCCAACAATTGGTTTTGTTTCTCATTATGATACTTCGCCTGATTTTACAGGAAAAGATGTAAAACCGCAGTTAATAAAAAATTATGACGGAAAAGATATAGTATTAAATAAAGAAAAAAATATTATTCTTTCACCTAAGTATTTCAAAGATTTGTTACTTTATAAAGGTCAAACTCTAATAACTACAAACGGTTTGACTCTTCTTGGAGCAGATGATAAAGCTGGTTTGACCGAAATTGTAACCGCTATGGAATACCTAATGCAGCATCCAGAAATAAAACACGGAAAAATTAGAGTTGGCTTTACTCCAGATGAAGAAATTGGTCGTGGCGCTGATATTTTTGACGTAGAAAAATTTGGAGCACAATGGGCATACACTATGGATGGAAGTCAGATTGGCGAATTAGAATATGAAAATTTTAATGCCGCTGGAGCCAAAATAATTTTTAAAGGTAAAAGTGTTCATCCTGGTTATGCCAAAGGAAAAATGATAAATTCTATGCTTATTGCAAATGATTTTATTAATGAGTTACCAAAGAATGAAATCCCTCAAGAAACCAAAAATTATGAAGGTTTTTATCATGTAACTGGACTTTCTGGAAGTATTGAAGAAACTAAATTAGAATTAATTATTCGTGATCATGATGCAAAATTATTTAAAAAGCGAAAAGAAATTGTACTTTCTATTGCAAAAAAAATCAATAAAAAATTTGCTAAACAATTTGGTGAAGATATTTGTATTGCACAAGTAAAAGATCAATATTACAACATGAAAGAAAAAGTTGAACCAATGATGTTTATTGTTGATTTGGCCGAAAAAGCCATGAAACAATTAGGGATAAAACCCTTGATAAAACCAATTCGTGGCGGAACTGATGGTTCAAGATTATCATATATGGGTTTGCCTTGTCCAAATATTTTTGCTGGTGGACACAATTTTCATGGAAAATATGAATATGTTCCAGTAGAAAGTATGCAAAAAGCAGTAGATGTAATAGTGAAAATTGCTCAATTGACTGCTTCAACAGATTTTTCTAAAAAAAATAAGAAATCAAAAGGTAAGAAGAAAAAGTAATTTTATCTCATGGAAGAAAAGCACATTTGGAATAAAGTAAATCAGTGGGAAGAAGAATTGGAAATTATTAAAACAATTCTTGATAAAACTGAATTAATAGAAACCAAAAAATGGGTTGGAATAATATATACCTACAACAATAAAAACATTATTGGAATTGGTGGTTTTAAGTCTTATTTTGGTGTTTGGTTCATGAATGGTGTTTTTCTAAAAGATAAAGCCAAAGTTCTAATTGCAGCCACAGATACTACTAAAGCATTGAGACAATGGCGCTTTGATTCTAAATTAGAAATCAACGAGAAGTTACTATTAAATTATGTAAAAGAAGCTATAGAAAATGAAATAAATGGTTTAAGTCATAAACCAGAAAAAAAAGAAGTTATACTTTCGGATTTTTTTAATAATGAACTTAAAAATGATGAACATTTAGCGACTGCTTTTAATAAATTTACACCTTTTAAACAAAAAGAATTTTTAGAATATATTGATACTGCCAAGCAAGAAAAAACTAAAATCTCTAGACTAGAAAAAATTAAACCAATGATTATGCAAAAAATTGGTTTGAATGACAAATACCGATGAAAATTTATTTTATAAAACAACATAAGATAAAAATCTTCATGAGTTTACTTTTAGTAAGTTATCTCATTATGTGTCAATCATGCATGACGATGCGAACAAGTGCTTCTAAAACCAAAACATTTTTTCAAGCTTCAAAAATAAATTATATTGACAGTACGATAGTTATTGGAGAACTCAAAATTCATTACATTCAAACTGGTTTAGAAGACAATCCTACCCTATTTTTTGTTCATGGTTCACCTGGAAGTTGGGATAACTTTAAAGAATATCTTAAAGATACTTTATTGCTAAAAAAATATAGAATGGTTGCAATAGATAGGCCAGGTTTTGGATATAGCAATTTTGGAAAATCACAAAATTTATATGAGCAATCAATTGTTATTGAAGAGTTTATAACTAAAATAAATAACAATAAAAACATTTATTTAATTGGTCATTCTTATGGCGGACCAACAATTGTGAAAATGGCAATTGACAAACCAAATGCATATAAACAAATTATTATTCTTGCTGGATCAATTAATCCAGAGGTAGAAAATACTGAAAAATGGAGACCATTTTTCATGACAAAACCATTTAGATATATTGTTCCCGGAGCATTAAAACCTGCAAATGATGAATTATGGTGGCTAAAAAAAGATTTGATAAATATGAAACCAAATCTATATAAAATTACAACCGATGTAATTATTATTCATGGAACCAAAGATGAATTAGTTCCTTATAGTAACGTTGCCTTTATTGAAAAAGAATTCATAAATGCTAAATCTATTGAAGTAATTTCTATAAAAAATGGCAATCATTTTATTCCTTGGGAAAATCATGAAACTATTAGAAACAAACTTTTGAATTTAAAAGAATAAATTATTATTGAATTTAAAATTTAGTTTTCTACAATTTTTTAGTTGCCAGCAAAGAATATACCATCGGAATCTTATTTACAAAATGTTTAATTCTGAATTTTCTTCCCAAACCTTCGGAATCAAATTCTTCTGTTTCATTAAAACAATTGAATGGTGAATAATCAAATTCGTTAAAAGAGTTAATCTCTAAACCGCTTTTTATAAGTGCATTCAAGACTTCTGAAATGGGATGATTCCAAGTAATTGTTTGTGAAGTAATTTCAGAATATCTGTCAGCATAAGTTCCAGATTCATCTTCAACAATTGGTTCAACATTAAAGTAATTATAGAAAACTGTTTTAAAATCATTATCAAACATCCAAACTACTGGATGAAATTCTGCAAAGACAAATTTACCAGTTGGTTTTAAAAAATGTGAAACTACATTTGCCCATTTATTTAAATCTGGAAACCAACCAATTGTTCCATAAGTTGTAAAAACAATATCAAATTTTTCGTCTAGAAACTTTGGTGCATCATAAACATCACAACAAATAAATGTAGCATCAATCTCTAACTTTTTTGCAATTTCTATTGCTCTTTCAATTGCTTTGTCAGACAAATCTATTCCTGTAACTTTTGCTCCAAGCCGCGCTAATGATAATGTGTCTTGACCAAAATGACATTGCAAATGCAAAATTTTCTTTCCTGTTATATCGCCCAATAATTCTAATTCAATAGAATTTAATGTTGATTTTCCATTCATAAAACCTTCCATATCATAAAAATCTGAAGCAATATGAACATCTGTTTTATTGTTCCAAGTTTGTTTATTAATATTTATATAATCGTGATTTTCTTCCATCTTATTTTTCTTAAACTCCAAATTGTCTTAAATGATGATCAACGTGATTAAACATTAGTTTGCTCCAATCTTCATGTGTCATTTTTCCCCAAAAAGGATGATTCATTAATTTAATTGAAGATTCACCTTGAGCAAAACGACTATAATTTTTAATTAATTCATTTTTAGAAGTTTCAAAATCATATTTTTCTTTAAAAATAAATTCCTTTGCGGTTGGGCTATTTTTCTTGAATTCTGAATTAAAAACTTTGTTTTTCATCATTCTTCCGAGAAGTTTAAAAACAAAATTTACTTTAAGTTCATTCTCGCCAAATGCAACAATAACAGCTTCGTTGGTATGTTTAAACATTTGGTCAACAGACATTTTTCCCCATAATGCTTTAGATTCTGGAGTCAATAATTTTATTCTATTTATAATTAAATCATTAGAAGATTTTTCAAAAATTGAATTCATATTTTTTTTTTAGAATTAATCAAATGTACGATTTTAGAAATTATTTGCAATAATATTTTACCTTTGCACAAAATTAATAATAACTAAAAAATGGAAAACGGAATATATGCTAAATTTAATACCTCAAAAGGTTCAATTTTAGTAAAACTTACTCACGATTTAACACCAGGAACGGTTGGAAATTTTGTTGGATTGGCTGAAGGTCAACTAGAAAATTCGGCTAAACCAATGGGAACAAAATATTATGATGGTTTGAAATTTCATAGAGTTATTCCAGATTTTATGATTCAAGGTGGTTGTCCTCAAGGAATTGGATCTGGTGGTCCAGGTTATAGCTTTGAAGATGAGTTTCATCCAACATTAAAACACAATACACCTGGAGTTTTAGCAATGGCTAATTCTGGTCCGGCAAGTAACGGTTCACAGTTTTATATTACTCATGTTCCAACAAACTGGTTAGATAATAAGCACACAGTTTTTGGAAATGTAGTTGAAGGTCAAGACATTGTTGATGCTGTTGCACAAGGTGATGTACTTGAAACTCTAGAAATAATTAGAGTTGGTGATGAAGCCCAAAAATGGAATGCTATTGAAGCTTTTAGAACTTTTGAAGGTTCTAGATTGAAAAAAATTGAAGAAGCTAAAAAACTGGCAGAAGAATCAATGGAAAAACTAGCAGCTGGTTTTGATAAAACAGAAAGTGGTTTGCGTTATAAAATGATTCAAAAAGGAAATGGAAAAAAAGCAGAAAGTGGTAAAACAGTTTCTGTTCATTATGAAGGTTCATTAGAAACTGGAAAAGTATTTGATTCATCATATCCAAGAAAAAAACCAATCGAATTTAAACTTGGTCAAGGTCAAGTTATTGAAGGTTGGGATGAAGGAATTGCTTTATTGCAAGTTGGCGACAAAGCACGCTTTGTAATTCCGTCCTATTTAGGATATGGAGCAAGTGGTGCTGGCGGAGTTATTCCTCCAAATGCTATGTTAGTTTTTGATGTAGAACTAATGGATGTTAAATAGTTAGACAAAAAAATCTAAAATAAATTTTAAAATCTCAATGGTTATACTATTGAGATTTTTTTTTATATTTACTAAATAATAATTTAAAAAAATATGAAAAAATTAATAGCAATTGCATTATTAATGGTGGTTATTTATTCATGTGGAACATCAAAATCAATTACTACACCAACTACTCCAGTTGAAACTAAAACCGTTGCTGTAAAAGAAATTGAAACTATAAATCCAGAAATTATTGGACCAACTGTGTCTTCAGTTTCATCAGTTGAAGAATATATGGATGAACTTGCAGAAGGTAAAAGTTTATTTGAAAGTAAATGTGCAAATTGTCACGATTTGCCAAATCCAAAAGATCATACAGTCGAAAATTGGCATCCAATAATGTTGAGTATGCAAATAAAAGCAGAGATTTCTGACCAAGAAAGAATAAAAATTTACAATTATGTAACTAAAAGTTAAATAGAAATATATTTTTTTCTGTTTAACTTAAGATTGTACCTTTCAATCTTCGAATAAAAGCTTACATACAACTTGAAGTTACTATTAAGAAAATTTTAAAAAAATAAGTCCCTAAAAATATTTTTTCTGGGCTTTTTAAAATTTATATTGTAAAACCATCTATTAAAGTGACTCCTTTTTTTATTACAATAATTCCATCTTTTATAGTGTATAAATCTGTGTTGGCATCTTTTAAATGTTTTCCTCCATTGAGTTTTACATCATTACCAATTTTACAGTTTTTATCTACAATTGTGTTATTTATAAAGCAACGCTCTCCAATACCGATATTAGTAATGTTATTATAAATGTTATGACTAATTTCATCTAAATTTTGATAATAATCGTTTCCCATCAAATAGGAATTTGTAATAATTGAATCTCTATTGATTCTTGTTCGAATACCTATTACAGAATGTTCAATTTTAGTTCTGTTGATGATGCAACCTTCAGCAATAATTGATTTGTCAACGGTTGTTCCACCAGTGATTTTTGATGGTGGTAAAACCCTAGCACGAGTATAAATTTTACCTGAATTGTCAAATAAATTAAATTTTGGAATGTCATCTGTCAAACCTAAATTGGCTTCAAAAAAGGAATCAATATTTCCTATATCTGTCCAATAACCTTCATATTGATAACTTAATATTTTGCTTTTTCCAATTGCTTGCGGAATAATTTCTTTACCAAAATCTTTCGTTTCTTGGTTAGACATCAATTCAATTAACAGTTTTCTGTTAAAAATATAAATTCCCATTGATGCTAAATAATGTTTTCCTTCAGCTTTTGATTCTTCACTTACTTCAGAAGTCCATTCGGGTAACAAACTTATATCTGGTTTTTCAATAAATGAAGTTATAAAATTATCTGAATCGGTTTTCAAAATTCCAAATTCAGTAGCTTCATTAGCTTTGACTGGTAAAGTTGCAATCGAAATGTCGGCACCACTTTCATGATGTTCTTTTATCATTTCGTTAAAATTCATTTGATACAATTGATCACCTGATAAAATTAAAGCATACTCAAATTCGTGTTTCAAAAAGTGATTCATACATTGTCGCACTGCATCGGCTGTTCCTTGAAACCATGTTGTATTATCTGGCGTTTGTTCAGCAGCTAAAATATCAACAAATGCAGTACTGAAATGACTAAAATGATATGTATTTTTAATATGTTGATTTAATGAAGCAGAATTAAATTGAGTTAAAACAAACATTCTTTTGATGTCAGAATTTATGCAATTGGAAATAGGAATATCAACCAAACGATATTTTCCTGCAATTGGTACTGCTGGTTTTGAACGACTTGCTGTTAGTGGAAATAATCTTGAACCTTTTCCGCCACCCAAAATAATGGCTAATGTACTTATATTCATCTTTTATGTCTTTGCGAGGAAAGTGGCAATCTCATCCTCTTTGTTAGTTTATGCTTTTTCTCTTTCGAATTTTGAAATCACTTCTTGGTAATAATTATAAGTAGTTTTAGCAATTGATTCCCAACTAAAATTTTCTAAAACTCTTTTTCTTCCTGCTTTTCCCATTGAATTTGCTAAAGCTTCATCATTTAATAATAAATTAATTTTAGAGGCAAAATTCTTTTGAAATTCTTCAGGATTTTTAGGATTAAAATCGGTTCTTGAAACACTTTCTAACGGAATTAAAAAACCTGTTTCACCTTCAGTAATAATTTCTGGAATTCCACCAACGGCACTTCCTACAACAGGAGTTTCACATGACAATGATTCAAGATTTATTATCCCGAAAGGTTCATATAACGATGGACAAGCAAAAACTCTTGCATGACTATAAAGCACTTTTACTTTCTCTCTCGGAAGCATTTCAGAAATTAATATAATTCCGTCTCGGTGCGATTTTAATTCTTGTATTAAATTTTCAGTTTCTTTGGCAATTTCTTCAGTATCTGGAGCTCCAGCACAAAGTACGATTTGACAATTTTTATTGAAATATTTTGCTGCCGAAATCAATTGCGAAATACCTTTTTGACGTGTAATTCTTCCTACAAAAAGTACAAATGGAATTTCTGGATTTATTGCATATTCTAATAACAAATTGTTGTCAAATGTTGGTTTATAAAATTCAGGATCAATGCCGTTGTGTATTACAGTTACTTTATCAGGATTGATTCCGTAAGCTTCTACAACATCGGTTTTCATTTGTTGACTTACAGCAATTACGCCATCGGCTGTGTTGTAAGCATGATTTTCAATCCATCGAGAAAGAAAATAACCATTACCTAATTGTTCAACTTTCCAAGGTCGATGGATTTCTAAACTGTGTGTTGTCAAAATTAAAGGAACTTGCAACAATTCTCTTGAAAAAATTCCTGCCAAATGCGTGTACCAAGTGTGACAATGAATAATATCTGCTTGTAAAGTATGATGGGACATTTCAACATTTTTACTCAAATTATGAAACATTTTTATATGCGAATTTGATTCATCATCCATTTGGGTTAACGATGAATTAATTCCAATGATGTTCATAGTTTCTTTTTTTTCCAATTGATTTCCGAAACATCGAACTTCAACTTGTGCGAGTTTAGACAATTGGTTACTTAAAAAATCTATATGTACACCAGCGCCACCATAAATATTGGGAGGAAATTCATTTGAAAAAAGTGCTATTTTCATATAGGTTTTTTGTCAAAAATTATGAATTATAAAATTAAGGAATTAATTTAATCATTTCACTTTTTAACTTATATAAAAACTATACAATTTGTATTTTTGTAAATAAATATGATTTTATGGAACCAATTATGTGGAATGATTTTGAAAAAATAGAAATGCGAGTAGGAACAATTTTAGAAGCAAATGATTTTCCAGAAGCTATAAAGCCAGCTTATCAACTAAGTATAGATTTTGGAAATGAAATTGGTATTAAAAAATCGTCAGCACAAATTACTAAACAATATTCTAAAGAAGATTTAATTGGAAAACAAATTATTGCAGTTATTAATTTTCCAAAGAAACAAATTGGAAAATTTTTTAGCGAATGTTTAGTGCTTGGCTCAGTAAACAATGAAAATATTGTATTACTTACTTCTGATTTGAAAGTTGAAAATGGTTTGAGAATTGGCTAAGCTCTTTTTTTTCGTTTAAAAAACATAAATATATTAAAAATAGATAAACAAATAAATAAAACTGGTATAATAAAGAACTTTTTTCGTTCATCAAAGGAGTTTTCAATATTAATTTCTTTGTAATTTATGTAAATAATATACAGCCAAAATACAATACAAATAAGATTAAATTGAACGGCATATTTATTAAGAAATAGTAGTATTTTTTTCATAATTTATATAATTAAAAAAGTCCAAAAAATATATTTTTTTTTGGACTTTTCTTATTTTTAAATATCATCAAAGTCAATATCTGTAAAACTCTTTTCAACTCTTGGAGTTTCATGTTCAGATTCTAAAGCATATTCTTTTTTAAAATCTTTTTGGTGTCTTTCAGATATTACTTCTTCTCCTTTATTGTTTAATACAAATGATGTCATTTCGTCTAAAATTTCTTTAAAAGCGGTAAAATCTTCTTTGTATAAATAAATTTTGTGCTTTTTAAAATGAAACGAACCATCTTCTTCGGTAAATTTTTTACTTTCGGTAATGGTAATGTAGTAATCGTCTGCTTTAGTAGCTCTTACATCAAAAAAATAAGTTCTTCGTCCTGCTCTTAGTACTTTAGAAAAAATTTCGTCTTTTTCTAACATATCATTTTCTCTCATATTCTTTTTCTCAATTAGTAGTTTTTCTTCTACCAAAAATCATAAAAAAAAACTTACGATGCAACAATTATTCTACTTCTTTTTCAGAAAGTTGTTTAAAATATAACTCTTTATAATATCCTTCTTGGTTTACTAATTGATTATGAGTTGCTTGTTGAATAATTTTTCCGTCTTCGAGAATAATAATTTTGTCTGCGTTTTTTGCCGATGAAACTCTATGACTTACAATTATTGTAGTTTTATCTTTAGAGATTTCTAATAAATTATTCAAAATTTGTTCTTCGGTTTCAGTATCAACTGCAGACAAACAATCGTCTAAAAGTAAGATTTTAGGATTTTTTATTATTGCTCTTGCAATTGATACACGCTGTTTTTGTCCACCAGAAAGTGTAATTCCTCGTTCACCTAAAATGGTTTCGTATTGCTGATTGAAATTTATAATATTATCATGAACAACTGCTTTTTTAGCAGCATCATAAACTTCATCATCAGTTGCGGTTTCTTTACCAAATTTAATGTTATTTTTTATAGAATCTGAAAATAAAAATGCATCTTGAGGAACGATACCAATACTTTTTCGCAGATCAAATAAATTTACTTCATCAATTGGTTTTCCATCTATAAAAATTGCTCCTTCTTTTATATCATGTATTCGTGTTAATAACGTAATAATTGTTGATTTTCCTGAACCAGTTTTTCCTAAAATGGCCAAAGTTTCGCCTTTATTTACTTTAAAGGAAACATTTTTTAATGCTTCAATATTTGTATCATCAAAAGTGAAACTCACGTTTTTAAATTCAATTTCACCATTAATTATTGAGTTTTCAGAAGTATTGTTTTTTATTTCTGGCTCAATTTTCAAGAATTCATTTATACGTTTTTGTGATGCTTCGGCTTCTTGAACCAATGATGAAACCCAACCAATTGTAGCAACTGGCCATGTAAGCATGTTTACATATAAAATAAATTCGGCAATTGTTCCAATACTTTTTATAGAGCCATCGATATACATCATTCCTCCAAAATAGATTACAACTAAGTTACTAACACCAATTAGTGTTATCATTAATGGACCAAAAAATGATTGAACATTGGCCAAACTCATACTTTTAGTTTTGCTTTCTTGAGCAAGGTTTATTATATTTTGTTGATGTTGTTCTTCTAATCCGTATGCTTTTATTACTCTAATTCCAGAAAAAACTTCTTGAGTATAACTAGATATTTTAGATAGATATTGTTGAAAAATTGTACTTCGTTTATTAATTATCACACTAATCTTAAAAATAATAAAAGATAAAAATGGCAATGGTAATAGGGTATAAAATGTTAATTTAGGCGAAACATTGTACATATATATAATAACAATTGCAAAAGTAATTAGTGTGTTAATTGTATACATCACAGCTGGACCAACATACATTCTTACTTTTCCAACATCTTCACTAATTCTATTCATCAAATCGCCAGTTCTATTTTTTTTATAAAAATTTTGATCAAGAACTTCATAATGTTTAAAAACTTCATTTTTTAAGTCAAATTCAATATGTCGCGACATTACAATTAATGTTTGACGCATCAAGAAGGTTAAAACACCAGCAATAAGTGCGGTTCCAATAATCAATAAAACATTATTTATTATTTCAGCTTTGTATAAATCTGATACAGTGGAAGATGCTTTTTTAAGATCAGATAATTTATCATGATTCTCAATAGCTTCAAATGATTTTCTAATTAGTTTTGGAGTAAAAAGTCGGAAAATTTGTGCAACTATTGTAATTAAAATACCAAGCAAAAAGCTGTATTTATATTTGATAAAATATTTATTTAAATATTGTAATTCCTTCATGTAAATTATAAAATTCTCTGTAGTATTAGTTCTACATGTGTTAATTTGCTAATAATAATGCAATTTCTATATATTCACTTAAACTTAATTTTATTAACAATATGCTAATTTAAATTAAAATAAGCGAATTATTTTGAATAATAAGTTAAATTTGCTCTGACTAACTGATAAAGTCGCAACTCAAATAGCATAACTATGACATCCGAAATAACAACTCCAAAAGAACTTTTAAAAATGGATCCAGTCTTTGGTCAATTATCATTTGATAACCATGAACAAATTGTTTTTTGCAACGACAAAGATACTGGATTAAAAGCAATAATAGGTATCCATAATTCGGTTTTAGGTCCAGCATTAGGCGGAACAAGAATGTGGAATTATGCTAATGAATGGGAAGCATTAAATGATGTTTTACGTTTATCTAGAGGAATGACCTATAAATCTGCCATAACAGGATTAAATCTTGGTGGCGGAAAAGCTGTAATTATTGGAGATGCAAAAACCCAAAAAACGCCAGAGATGATGCGTAAATTTGGAGAATTTGTAAATTCATTATCAGGAAGATATATTACTGCCGAAGATGTTGGGATGGTAACTGCAGATATGGACACAGTTCGTGATGTAACACCATATGTAACTGGAATTTCAGAATCTCGTGGTGGTTCGGGCAATCCTTCACCAGTAACTGCTTTTGGAGTTTATATGGGAATGAAAGCTGCAGCAAAATATCAATTTGGTTCAAATAAACTAGACGGAAAAAAAATACTTGTTCAAGGAATTGGTCATGTTGGAGAAACTCTTGTTGAATATTTAACTAAAGAAGGTGCTTTGGTACAAATTGCAGATATCAACCAAGCAAAAATGGAAGAAGTGAGTAAAAAATATGGAGTTTCAATTTTTTCTGGAGAAGATTTATATGCTGCTGATGTAGATATTTATTCACCGTGTGCTCTTGGAGCTACAATAAATGACGATACCGTTTATAAAATAAATGCAAAAGTTATTGCTGGAGCAGCAAATAATCAGCTTGCAAATGAAAATATTCATGGTCCAATTCTAGAAGAAAGAGGTATACTTTATGCACCAGATTTTTTAATTAATGCTGGTGGTATAATAAATGTTTATGCAGAAATTGCACATTATGACAAAGCAGAATCTATGCGAAGAACCGAAAATATTTATAATACTACATTAGAAATTTTCGATTATGCTAAAGCAAATAATTTAACACCACAAAAAGCTGCAATGGCATTGGCCGAGATTAGAATTGAAAAAAGAAAAAAAGAAAACGCTAAATAAGTAAAGTGTTTTATAAAAAATAGTTTTATTTTTGCAGAGCGAAAGAGCAACAACTTTCGCTTTGTTTATTTTATCCAAAATATTAAAAGTTCTTATCCGTGCTAAACAGAAGACATATTCGAGTAAAAGTGATGCAAACTATCTATGCGATGCATCAAAGTGGTTCAGATAATCTTGAAAAACAAGAAAAATTTCTATTATATAGTTTAGAGAGTATCTTAGATTTATATTTGATTATGTTATCTACTTTAACAGAAATTCGAAAAAAAGAAATTGAATATATTGAATTAGCACGAAAAAAACACCTTTCAACATCTGAAGAACGCAATCCAAATTTAAGATTTATTAATAATCCTGTTTTATTAGCATTAGAAGAAAACAATTCGCTGAGTATAGCTTTAGAAAAAAGAAAAATCAGTAATTGGCAATCTAATGATGATACAATTTTGTTACTGCTTCAAGATATAAAACAAAGTGAATGTTATGAGAATTATATGACTAAAGTAGAGGTTAATTATAATGATGAACGTTATTTTATTGCCGATTTATTTATGGATGTTATTGCTCCAAATGAAAAACTTTATTCTTATCTTGAAGATTATAAATTGACATGGGTTGATGATATTCCGGTAGTAAATACTCAAATATTAAAACAATTAAAACAGTTTTCACAAGAAAGTGACTTCAAGATTTCAGAATTATACAAAGATGATGAGGACAAAGATTTTGCTATTACATTATTTAGAAAAACTGTTTTAAATGAAGATAATTTAACCAAAGAATTTGCCGATAAAACTATAAATTGGGATATCGATAGAATTGCAGAAGTTGATACAATTATATTAAAAATGGCAATTTGCGAATTTTTAAATTTTCCATCAATACCATTTAAAGTAACAATTAACGAATATTTAGAACTTGCAAAAGAATATTCTACGCCAAAAAGCAGTAATTTTATCAACGGAATTTTAGATAATTTAGTAAAAGATTTTCAAGCCAAAAACAAGGTTAATAAAGTTGGTAGAGGTTTAATGTAAAATAATAAAAATGAAAAATATTTTAATTTTTGCTTTCGCAATTATTTTATTCACTTCTTGTGAAAAAGAAAAAAAGTTTGTTGTGCCAAAAACATCTTTAGATTTACCTAAACAAGAAATGCCAGGTGTTGCTCCAGAAAACAGACCAAAACAAAAGTTAACAGTAATAACTTTTGAGAAAACAGAACATGATTTTGGCATCATAAAAGCTGGTAACGAAGTTAAATATTCTTTTAAATTTGAAAACACAGGAAAAAATGATTTAATTATTTCTAAAGCATTTGGTTCATGTGGATGTACAGTACCTGAGTTTCCAAAAGAACCAATAAAACCTGGTGAAGAAGGTAAGATAAAAGTTTCTTTTAACTCTAAAAACAAATTTGGAGAACAGAGCAAAACCATTTATGTATATGCTAATACAGAACGAGGTGTAGAAAACTTAAAAATTAAAGCATTAATTCCAGGAGGAAAAACCAGAAAAAAATCTCCTATAACAAACTCAATTAAAAAATAAATTATGGAAAATTACACATTCCCTTTACAACTTATTGCTCTTTTTGGAGTATTATATTTTTTTATGATTCGCCCACAACAAAACAGAGCTAAAAAAGAAAAAGAATTTGAAACTAATTTAAAAGTTGGCGATAAAATAATAACAAAAAGTGGTCTTCACGGAAAAGTATCTGAAATGGCAGAAACTACTGTTGTTATAGAAACTATGTCTGGAAAATTAAAAATGGAAAAATCTGCAATTTCATTAGAAATGAGTGCAGCTCTTAATAAGAAAGTATAATTTTTTATCAAAATATTTAGTCAATAATATTTTGATAATTACATTTAAGTGTTTTAAAATCTGGAGTTTATAAAAAGTTTATAGAAAATATTTTCAATAAACTTTTTTTCTTTCCATAAAAAATGCCCCAAATAGTGTCTAACTTTTTGGGGCATGTTCAGTTCTAGGGTTTAAACAATTGTATATTTTATAATCTACATTTTAGTAATAATAAATTCAGATCTTCTATTAAGTTGGTGTTGTTCTTCAGTGCAACTTGATGCGTTTGTTGGCTCACAACCACAGCCGTTTACTAGCTGTGATTCACCATATCCTTTGGCTGTTAGTCTTGATTTATCAATTCCTTTAGCGATTAACCATGCCATAGTTGATTTGGCTCTTCTGT
>NZ_JAYVFH010000128.1:0-26705 GCF_043773265.1 Flavobacterium sp.
TTATTGCAAAAATGGAGTGATATTAGTCAAGTTGTGCCTATTGCAGATAAATGGAAAGGCGGAAAAATTGTTTTAGAACCAGGAACACCAACCTCTAACAAAGAAATTCCTATTGATACTTTCTTTCATAAAATTGTAATGGTTAGAGATAGAGTTCGCGTTATGGAACAAAAAATAAATTCAAGTAAATTGGATGAAGCCGAAAAAATAGAAATGCAACAATATATTACCAGAATTTATGGAAGTTTGACCACTTTTAATGTTTTGTTTAAAAGTACTAATGATTATTTTGTTGGGGAAAAGACGAAGTGATTTTAAATGGTTTTATTCAATAGTCATTTCCTTTAATTTTTCACGATAAGCTTCAAGAACAGCGACTTTAGAAAGTAATCCAAAGAATTTTCCGTTTTTTAAAACTGGTAAAATTGATTCATTAGTAGTTTCAAATTTATCCATAATGGTTTCCATTCCGTCATCGTGAAGAATTATTTCTTTAGGTTGCGATAGAATTTCAGTTATTGTAGTAAATTTTATTCTGAATGAATTAAAAATTATTGGACGAATAATTTCAAAATCTACAACGCCAAGAAGTTTATTTTTTTCGTCCAAAACAGGAACCAAATGCTGATTGGAAGTTGATAAATGTTCTACCAAATTCTCTAACGATTTTTCTAGAGAAATTGTTTTAACATCGGTTGCAACCAAATTAAGAAAATCAATACTTTGCAATATATTTTTGTCTTTATCGCTTGTAAAAACTTCACCTTTATCGGCAAGTGCTTTTACATCCATAGAATGTTTTTCAAATTGTTTAGAAACTGCGTAACTTATTGAAGATACAATCATTAACGGAACCATTAAATTGTAACCACCAGTAATTTCGCCAATCAAGAAAATTGCGGTTAATGGTGCGTGAAACAATCCACTAAGAATTCCTGCCATTCCAACAATTGTAAAATTAGTTATGGGTAAATTATTAGTAATTCCGATTAAGTTCATAGATTTTGCAACAAAAAATCCAAGATAAGAACCCACAAATAAAGAAGGAGCAAAGTTGCCACCATTTCCGCCAGAACCCAATGTTAATCCAGTCGCAAATGATTTTAGTAAAACAATCAATCCAACAAAAATCAGTAAAAACCAAGGATAGTTTTTCTTGCTTTCTAAAAAAGTGTTTTCTAATAAAACTTCTGGATGCGAAGTTGATAATGTTTTGATACTTTCATAACCTTCACCAAAAAGTGATGGGAAAACAAAAATCAAAACCGCCAAAATACTTGCTCCAAATAATGCTTTTTTATAAACACTACCTTTAAATTTGCTAAAATAATGCTCTACTTTTCTAAAATTTCTAGCATGATATACCGAAACTAATCCGGCTAAAATTCCTAAAACAATATAATAAGGTGTGTTATGATAATTAAATTCTTGCACATTTTTGAAACTTAAAAGTACATCTTGACTAAGAATTACTTTAGAAACCAAAGCTCCAGTTGCAGCCGAAATTATAATTGGTATAAAAGCAGAAATAGAAACATCAGTTAAAATTACTTCTACAGCAAATAAAACTCCTGCAATTGGTGCGTTAAATGCTGCTCCAATACCTGCAGCAACGCCACAAGCTAGAAGCAAAATTCTATCTTTTTGAGATAATTTATATTTTTGGGCAAAGTTAGAACCAAATGCTGCTCCAGTAATTACAATTGGACTTTCTAATCCAGCAGAACCACCAAGACCAACTGTTAACGAGCTAGTTATAATCTGTGCATACATTTGTTTTTTTGGAATAATTCCTCCTTTTTTTGCAACAGCATACAAAATCTTGGAACTTCCTTTTTCTAACTCGCCATTCAAAACTCTTTTTACTACAAAAACAGTTAGTAAAATTCCAATAATTGGAAGTATAATTGTGAAAAACGGAAATTTTAAAAAACCATTAATGTAATTAGCAAAAACAAATACATTGTGCGCAAAACTTTTTAATATAATTACAGCAAAAGCACAAGAAATACCAACCAAAACACATGATAAATAAATAAAATTTCTTTCAGACAATAGTTTTTTGCATAGAAATATAATGGCTTCTAAACGATGCTTTATTTTTCTAAATAATAATCTAATGATTG
Organism: Flavobacterium sp.; assembly: GCF_043773265.1. Lineage (GTDB taxonomy): Bacteria > Bacteroidota > Bacteroidia > Flavobacteriales > Flavobacteriaceae > Flavobacterium. Next base: position 2,127 of record NZ_JAYVFH010000128.1, read on the forward strand.
CTGAGAATTTGTTTGGCATTATAAAACTTTGGTTTTGTAAAAATAGTTATTTAATTTTTCTCAAAGCTTCTCTTGAACTTAAAGGTTTTAAATCATTAGAATTGACATATTCTTTAACTCCTTTTGGGTTAAATCTGCTATACTCTCGCAATGCCCAACCAATAGCTTTTTGAATAAAAAAATCCTTAGATTCTTTATGTTTTTCACATTCAGATTTTAGTAAATCGAAATTGGTTTTTTCTTTATAACTCAATTGAAAAATAATAGCAGTTCGGTTTAACCACATATTTTGGGAGTTAGAAAATCGTTCAATAATATTAAATGTTTCTTTTGGAAATTGAACTAGATAATTTCCTAATAAATATTTGGCAACAACATCTACAGAATCCCACCAAGAATGGGTAATTATCAAATTTTCAATTAATTGAATATCGTCTAAAAGATAGTTTTTCTTAAATTCTTTTACTAATAAATCTATCGCACATTGATGAAATTCACGTTCGTTTTTAGTAAATAATTCCCAACCAATGGCTCTAAAATTAGGTTTAATTTCTAATTTATAGTTTTCGTAATTTTTCTTGAAAATAGTTCTTCTTTCTTCGGTTTTTATTCCTAAAAAAGAGAAATTATTTTTCATATAATTCTCCATTGGAATTGCTAATTCTCTGTTGGCATTTTGATTTAAATCAAGTTCTAGGTTTTCTATAAAGTTCATTTTATTTTCAGGATTTGTCATTTCGACGAAGGAGAAATCACATAAAGTTAATATTGTTATGCGATTTCTCCTTCGTCGAAATGACAAAATGGTTAATTTTTTTTAAATTCATTCAAACTCTGTTGATTTTTGATTGCAAAAAGCTTTTAATTCTTCAAAAAACAATGTGAATTCTTCTTCAATTTCTTGATAAAAAAGTTTTACTTCAACAATTGCTTCTTGCATATTGGCTTGGTGTTTGGTGCGATAATCCATTTGAAATAATATCATTTCTAAACCTTTTAAACTTGCATAACTAACCAGCCAATTTCTTCCTATCATATAAGGCAGCATTTTTTGGGTTTTTTCGGTTAGAATATCAAAGTTATCTTGTAATAATTTATAAAAATTAGCTGCATAATCTTCCAATTTTTCATTAGAATATGAAGCCCAATTTTTAGCCAAAAAATGATCGTAAACAATATCCATTATTACGCCAGAATAATGTCCGTATTTTTCGTGAAGTCGGTGTTTACTTTTTCTATAAATACTATTTGCATCAGTAAATGTATCGATGTGTCGATGTAAAATAATTCCTTTTTTCACTTCCTCGGGAAAATTTAAATAATCGTTACCACGAATTCCGTCTGCCATAAAATTTCCAATTTTTAGCAAATCGTTGTTACCAGAAAGATAAATGTGCGCTAGGAAGTTCAATTTATTGTTGTGGGTTAAGAGTTTTGAGTTATGAGTTACTAGTTTCGTGTTTCGTGTTTCGTGTTTCGAGTTATTTTATAATTGTAAATATAGAAAAAAATTATGCTTTGCTTTAAATTTAAATCTGTAAAATATATATTTGTAAAATTATATTTGTCACGTAATTAATGTAACTAAAATATATTCCATAAACTCAAAACTCGTAACTCGGAACTCGAAACTCGAAACTTTAAAAAAACCCACAACAAAATATGACACTTATTAAATCAATATCAGGAATTCGAGGAACAATTGGTGGAAAAGTTGGCGATAATTTAACGCCGGTTGATGCTGTAAAATTTGCTTCGGCTTATGGAACTTTTCTTAAACAAGGAAGAGTGAATAGTGGAGATGGAAGAAAGCTGAAAGTTGTAATAGGAAGAGATGCACGAATTTCTGGACCAATGATTCATAATTTAGTGATGAATACTTTACTTGGATTGGGAATTGACGTTATTGATTTAGGTTTGTCTACAACGCCAACAGTTGAAATTGCTGTTCCGATGGAAAAAGCCGATGGTGGAATTATTTTAACTGCATCGCACAACCCAAAACAATGGAATGCCTTGAAATTATTAAATTCTAAAGGAGAATTTTTGAGTGGAAAAGAAGGAGAATTGATTTTAGAAATTGCAGAAACTGAAGCTTTTGATTTTGCCGATGTAGATTCTCTTGGCGAAATTACCATCAACGATTCTTATATGGATATTCATATTGACGAAGTTCTCGATTTGCCATTGGTTGATGCCGATTTGGTGAAAACCAAAAAATATAAAGTTGTTGTTGATGCAGTAAATTCATCTGGAGGAATAATTATTCCAAAATTATTAGAATTAATGGGAGTTGAATGCGTAAAATTATATTGCGAACCTACAGGTCATTTTCCGCATAATCCAGAACCTTTGAAAGAGCATTTAGGAGATATTTGTAAACTAGTTCTTGAAGAAAAAGCCGATTTTGGAATTGTAGTTGATCCAGATGTTGATCGTTTAGCTTTTATCTCAAACGATGGCGAAATGTTTGGCGAAGAATATACATTGGTTGCTTGCGCAGATTATGTGCTGAGTAAAACACCAGGAAATACGGTTTCTAATATGAGTTCTTCTCGTGCTTTGCGAGATATTACCAACAAACACAACGGAAATCATCAAGCAAGTGCAGTTGGTGAAGTAAATGTGGTCGAATTAATGAAAAAAACCAATGCTATTATTGGTGGCGAAGGCAATGGCGGAATTATTTATCCAGAATCACATTATGGAAGAGATAGTATTGTTGGTGTAGCTTTGTTTTTGACTTATTTGGCTAACCAAGATAAAACAGTGGCTGAACTTCGTGCAAGTTATCCGCAATATTATATGAGTAAAAATAAAATTGAATTAACACCTCAAATAGATGTAGATGCCATTCTTGTTGCAATGACAGAAAAATATAAAAATGAAGACATTACAACAATTGATGGAGTAAAAATTGACTTTGCAGAAAATTGGGTACATTTAAGAAAATCAAATACGGAACCAATTATTAGAATTTATACAGAAGCTGCAACTCAACAATTGGCAGATGATTTAGCGGAACGAATTATTGGTGAAATTAAGGTTGTTTCTGGGATTTAGATTATGAAAATATTTCAAACTTTTTGTATTTTATTCTTAATTATATTTTTATTTTCCAATTGCACTTCAGTTGAAAAATATAATCTAAAATTATCACAACCAATATCTGTAGCAAAACTTCAAAAAGATATTAACTATACACAAAATAAATTAGAAAAATTGTATCCAAACTTATATGGATATATTTCTAAAGAAAAACTCAATTATAAATTTGATAGTATTCGCAAAGTAGTTTCTAAACCAATGACTAGTAAGGAGTTTTACTTTGTTATAAGTCCAGTTATTGCAACTATTCGTCAAGGTCATATGACAATGTCTCCAGTTTCTAAACGAATTTCTAAAAAAGAAGCCAAAAGATTAAAAAAAGCTGGTGATGGACCATTATCGCAATTTGGTTATGAATGGCAAAATGAAAAACTATATATAATAAAAAATAAATCTAAAAATAAGACCATTAATCTTGGAGTAGAAGTAGTTTCGGTTAATGAAATTAAACCACAATCTTTATATGAAAAATATAGAAATAGTATAACATCTGATGGTTTTAATACTACTCACATTCGAAAAAGTTTTTCTAAACGATATGTAAATTATATGACTAATGAAATCGGAATTAATGACAGTTTAAAATTTGTTTTAAGACAAAATGATTCAATAGTCACTCAAGTTGTTTCTAGAAATAAACCTTCAAAAAAAACTATCACTAAAGTTAAAAATGCAATAAAAGATTCATCTAAAGTACTTGTAAAAAGAAGTATTGATAAAGATAAACTTAAGAAAGAAAAGAAACTTAAAAAAATATATGGATATGATTTGACTAACAAAGAGTTTGTAAAAAGTTTACGATTTTTCGATTCAGATAGTTCGGTTGCAGTTTTGCGAATTAAAAACTTTTCTGACGGAAAATTTGTCATTGCATATAAAACAATTTTTGATTCAATTTATAAAAAAAACATTAAAACATTAATTATTGATGTTCGTGATAATCCTGGTGGTAGAGTTGCTGATGTCGTAAAATTATATTCGTATCTAACAGATAAAAATTACATTTTGTTGCAACCAGCAAATGTAACTTCTAAAACTAGTATGTGGAAAACTGGAGTTTTTAGAAATACTCCAAAACTTGTTTATCCTTTATTAGCAATTGGTTATCCTTTTTATATGGGATTTTCTTATTTTAGAACTACTAAAAATGCTGATGGAACATTTCAATATAAACTAGTTGGTTCTAAAACTAAAAAATATGCTACAAATAATTTTAAAGGAAAAATATATGTATTAATTAATGGAGGAAGTTTTTCGGCTTCATGTATTTTGGCATCCTCATTAAAATCAAATCCAAATGTTACTTTTGTAGGAGAAGAAACCGGTGGATCTTTTAACGGAACCGTTGCTGGAATTACTCCTGTTGTTGATTTGCCAAACTCTAAAATACCATGGAGATTAGGATTAATGAACATAAAAACTATAAATCAAACAGAAATTTTTGGAAGAGGCGTTTTTCCTGATGTTGAAATTATTCAAACGGTTGAAGAAAAAATCAAGAATATTGATCCAGAAATGAATTGGATTTTAAATGATAATAAAAACAAAAAACGCTGAAATTAATCAGCGTTTTTTATTGAAAATTATTTTTGAATTTCGTCAAAATTCACCATCCATTCGATTCCGAATTTATCTGTAAACATTCCAAAATAGGCACCCCAAAATGTTTTTTCCATTGCCATTTTTACAGTTCCACCAGAAGAAAGTTCGTTGAATAACCTATCAGCTTCAACTTTACTTTCTGTATTTATAGAAATCGAAAAATTGGTTCCCATAATTACATCACCACTTGCTGAGCTACTATCACTTCCCATTAATATAGTTCCATCTCCAATTGGTAACGAAACATGCATAATTCTGTTAGCATCTTCATCAGAAAGTGGAGGACAATTTGGATCATTTGAAGGCATATCATTAAATTTTCCAATGTATGGAAAATCACCACCGAAAACTGATTTGTAAAACATGAAAGCTGCTTCACAAGTTCCGTTAAAAACTAAATAAGGATTTACTGTTGTCATTTTTTTATTATTAAGTTGATTTTTTTTTTTTAAATTTGGCATTTTACTAAAATCCATATACAAAACATTCCATCTGTGACCATCTAAATCACAAAAACCGCAACCATACATCCAACCTTGATTTTCTCCTGCTTCTGCATAAATTGTTCCGCCAGCAATTTTTACTTTTTCAACCAATTGATCAACTTCTTCACGACTTTCGGCATCAATAGACATCAATACTTGTGTTGATTTACTAGTATCTGTAATTTCATGTTTTATAAAATTCTTGAACATTTCTTCGGCAATTAGCATTACAACAAAATTACTTTCGCCAACAAGCATGCAAGCAGATTCAGGTGTTGTTCTTTCTTCAAGAAATTTAAAACCAAGTTTAGAGAAAAATTCTTTCGATTTTATGGCATCCTTAACAGGAAGATTTAGCCAAATTTGTTTAGTCATATTACTAGTTTTATTGTTCTGTATATTTTTTAAAATTATCTAATATATTTTGCCATCCATTGCGTTGTAATTCTTCAGAATTCTCATTTTCTGCTTCAAAAGATTGAGTAATTATAATGTTATTTTTTTCTTTTTTAAAGTTAATATTTACTTTTCTACCATCAATAATTGAATATTCTATAATCAAAAATTTTTCTATTTTAGAATATTCACCTTCAAAATCAAAACTTATTTTTCCATCTTTTGATGCCATTTGAAAATTAAATTTTCCGCCAACTATTAAATTATTTGATGCTTTTGGACAATACCAATCGTCTGAAGCATTATTCCAATTAACAATATGATTTGTATTTGTCCAATAATCCCAAACCTTCTCAATTGAAGCATTTATTGTAGTTTCAACAGTTATCATTATTTTTTGGTTTTAGATTTTTCAATGTTTTCAATAACTCTAAATTCAACAATTTTAATAATTAAATCATAAGGAATTGGCTTATCTAACGGAAATTGAATTGAACCTTTACCTGTTTTATAATTTTTCAATTCTTTTTGAAATTTATCGTTTCCAGATGGCAATGCATAAAAGCCAATATGATTTTTAAAAGCTGCAAAATAAACTAAATTTCCAAAATAGTAAAAAGCTGGCATTTGATAACTTATAACTTCTTTTGCATCAGGAACAACATTTTTAATTGTATGTCTAATTTTTTGTAAAATTTCGATACAATTTACCGATTGTGATGCAATGTAATCATCTATAGTTTCATATTTAGTATTCATGAAATTGTATTTTTAGGAACTACAAGACAACATTGAGCATCCTATTTTTTCTTTTGCCCAATCTGGTCTTTTTGCATACCATTTTTCATGATTTGACTGCTCATTATATGGTTTTTTCAATACTTCATACAATTCATTTACAACTGTATAGTCATTGTTATTTGCAGCATCAATTGCAATTTGTGCCATGTAGTTTCTTAAAACATATTTTGGATTAATTTTATTCATTTTAGTTTTACGTTCTTCATCTGAATCCTTTTCGTAATTAATTATTTTTATATAATGTGCAAACCATTTTTGCCATTCTTTAAGAATGTTTTTATTAATTTCTTTTGGATTATAAAAAGCATTGTTTACAATTGAAATTCCGCAACCTGGTGTAGAAGTTTTTTTTAATAAACTTAACTCTCTAAAAAAAATAGTCATGTCTGTTTCAGATAATTGCATAACTTTCTCTAACTCTCCAATAAGTTTTATATCATCTTTTATTAAAATTTTAAGCCCAAGTTTTTCTCGCATCATATTAAAATAATCTTCATCATATTTTTTTTCAAAAGAATTTAATATTTTTTCCAGTGATTTTGCATCATCAATTAATGGATAAAGTGCGTTTGCAAACTGAAATAAATTCCAAAGTGCAATTTTGGGTTGATTTCCAAACGCATATCTTTTAAATTGATTGTCTGTAGTATTTGGTGTCCAATTAGAATTGTAATCTTCTAGCCAACCATATGGACCATAATCTATTGTAATTCCTAGAATACTCATATTATCAGTATTCATTACACCATGAACAAAGCCAACTCTTTGCCAATGAAGTATCATTATACGAGTTTTATCTGCAACAGATTTAAAAAATTCAATATATTTTAATTTGCCATCAGAAACAATTTCTGGAAAATAATGTTTGATTGTAAAATCTGCCAGTAACTTTAAATTCTCAATATCTTTTCTAGCTGAAAAAATTTCAAAACTACCAAATCTAATAAAAGTTGGAGCAACTCTGCATACAATTGCACCTTTTTCATATTCTGGATTTCCATTATACATTACATCTCTCAATACTTCATCTCCGCTATCAATTAAAGATAAAGAACGTGTAGTTGGAATTCCTAAATAATGCATAGCTTCACTACATAAATGTTCGCGAATTGATGATCTTAAAACTGCTAATCCATCAGCATTTCTAGAATATGGAGTTTTTCCTGCGCCTTTTAATTGTAATGTATAATAGTTGCTGTTATTTTCAACTTCAAATAAATTTATTGCTCTTCCATCACCAAGTTGACCTGCCCAATTTCCAAATTGATGTCCTGCATAACACATTGCATAAGGTTGAGTGTCTTTTAAAACTTTTTGTCCAGAAAAAACAGCTAAAAATTCTTCCGATTTTATTTCTTCTTCTGTAATTCCTAATAAATTTGCAACTTCATTAGAAACATGGATAAGCTTTGGTTGAGATGGAATTTTTGGAGTAACAAATGAAAAACATGCATTTTTTACCTGACGTGAAATATTGTTTAAATCAATATCTGCAGATAATTCTTTAACAAATCTGTGTCGTAGGTTCATATACATTATGTTTTGAAATTATTCAAAGTTAAATAAAATTAAGATTACTTCAAAAAAAAAAATCAATATAAAAATAATTAAAAAATGTATCTTTGAACCAAATAAAATAACAATGATTGTAACAGAAACGGAAACTCAATTAGAGCACTATTTCCAGCAGTTCCGAAAAAATATTATTGGAATTAATCAAGAATTTGTTTCGCCGTTTGGTACTCAAAAAATAGTTTATACAGACTGGACTGCTAGCGGAAGATTGTATCGTCCAATTGAAGAAAAATTAATGAATGATTTTGGACCTTTTGTAGCCAATACTCATACCGAAACTACAATTTCTGGTACAGCAATGACCTTGGCATATCATAATGCTAAACACATAATTAAAAATCATGTTAATGCAAACGAAAATGATATTCTTATAAATACTGGTACTGGAATGACTGGAGTTGTAAATAAATTTCAACGCATTTTAGGACTTAAAATTCCTGAAAACCTTAAAGAATACGTTCAACTTCCAAAGGAATTAAAACCTATTGTTTTCATTTCACACATGGAACATCATTCTAATCAAACCTCTTGGTTAGAAACTATTGCTGATGTTATTGTAATTCCTGCCAATGAAAATGGACTGTTTTGTATAAAAGAATTTAAAAAACTTTTAGAAAAATATAATGACAGAAGTTTCAAAATTGCTTCAATAACATCTTGCTCTAACGTAACCGGAATTAAAACTCCATATCATGAAGTCGCTAAAATAATGCATCAAAACAACGGTGTATGTTTTGTAGATTTTGCCTGTTCTGGACCTTATGTTGATATAAATATGCATCCAGAAGATGCTGAAAGTTATCTTGATGCTATTTTCTTCTCACCACACAAGTTTCTTGGTGGTCCAGGAACTTCTGGTGTTTTAATTTTTAATAAAAATTTATACAAAAACAATGTTCCCGATTGTCCTGGTGGCGGTACAGTTTCTTGGACAAATCCTTGGGGTGAACACAAATATATTGATAATATTGAAGACAGAGAAGATGGAGGAACTCCAGGTTTTCTTCAAGTAATTAAAACAGCGTTAGCCATTCAGTTGAAAGAAAAAATGGGTGTAGAAAATATTCTAAAACGCGAACACGAAATTGTGAATTATGTATTTGAACAATTAGGAAATGTTGAAAACATTAATATTCTTGCTAAAGAACATCAAGATAGGTTAGGAGTAATTTCTTTTTATATTGATGATTTGCACTTTAATTTAGGTGTAAAAATCTTAAACGATAAATTTGGAATTCAAACTCGTGGAGGTTGCAGTTGTGCAGGAACTTATGGTCATTATTTACTTCATGTTGATCAAGAAACATCTCATGACTTAGTTTGCCAAATAGATTCTGGAGATTTAATTCATAAACCAGGTTGGATTAGAATGTCGATTCATCCAACAACGACTTCTCAAGAAATAAAGTATGTTTGTGATAGTATAATTGAAGTTGCAAAAAATCATACAATTTTAAAAAATGAGTATGTTTATAATTCTAAAACAAATGAATTTGAACATAAAAAACAATTAAACTTAGAACATGAAATGGTTCAGAATTGGTTTAAAATCTAAAATAAAAATAAAAATTAAAATTAAAAACAAAAGTAATGTCAGACGATAAGAAAGTAATTTTCTCAATGCAAAAATTGAGTAAATCGTATCAAGGAAGTGATAAACAAGTATTAAAAAACATCTATTTAAGTTTCTTTTATGGAGCAAAAATTGGTATTCTTGGATTGAATGGTTCAGGAAAATCATCTTTATTGAAAATCATTGCAGGTGTTGATAAAAATTATCAAGGCGATGTTGTTTTTCAACCAGGTTACACTGTTGGTTATTTAGAACAAGAACCAATTTTAGACGATACTAAAACTGTTATTGAAATTGTAAAAGAAGGTGTTGCCGAAACAGTAGCAATATTAGATGAGTTTAATAAAATTAATGATATGTTTGGTTTGCCAGAAGTTTATGAGGATGCAGATAAAATGCAAAAACTTATGGACAGACAAGCCGATTTGCAAGATAAAATAGATGCTTCTGGAGCATGGGAATTAGATACAAAACTAGAAATTGCAATGGATGCTTTGAGAACTCCAGAAGGTGATACTCCAATTAAAAACTTATCTGGTGGTGAACGTCGAAGAGTTGCATTATGTAGATTATTATTGCAACAACCAGATGTATTATTGCTAGACGAACCAACAAATCACTTAGATGCAGAAAGCGTACTTTGGTTAGAACAACATTTAGCACAATATTCAGGAACTGTAATTGCAGTTACTCACGACAGATATTTTCTTGATAATGTTGCAGGTTGGATTTTAGAGTTAGATAGAGGAGAAGGTATTCCTTGGAAAGGAAATTATTCGTCTTGGTTAGACCAAAAATCTAAACGAATGGAACAAGAAGAAAAAACAGCTTCTAAACGTAGAAAAACATTAGAACGAGAATTAGATTGGGTACGTCAAGGTGCTAAAGGAAGACAAACTAAACAAAAAGCACGTCTTCAAAACTATGACAAATTATTAAACGAAGACCAAAAAGAATTAGACGAAAAATTAGAAATCTATATTCCAAATGGGCCACGTTTAGGCACAAACGTTATTGAAGCCAAAGGTGTTGCCAAGGCATTTGGTGATAAATTATTATATGACGATTTAAATTTTACCTTGCCACAAGCTGGAATTGTTGGAATAATTGGACCAAATGGTGCAGGAAAATCTACAATTTTTAGAATGATTATGGGAGAAGAAAAACCTGATAACGGAGTTTTTGCAATTGGCGATACTGTAAAAATAGCTTATGTTGACCAAGCACATTCTAATATTGATGTAAACAAATCTATTTGGGAAAATTTCTGTGATGGTCAAGAACTAATAATGATGGGCGGAAGGCAAGTGAATTCTCGAGCATATTTATCTCGTTTCAATTTTGGAGGAAGTGAACAAAATAAAAAAGTAGCAGCACTTTCTGGTGGAGAAAGAAATCGTTTGCATCTTGCGATGACATTAAAAGAAGAAGGAAATGTACTTTTACTAGATGAACCAACCAATGATTTAGATATTAATACTTTAAGAGCTTTAGAAGAAGGATTAGAAAACTTTGCAGGTTGTGCAGTTATAATTTCTCACGACAGATGGTTTTTAGACAGAGTATGTACTCATATTCTTGCTTTTGAAGGCGATTCACAAGTGTATTGCTTTGAAGGTGGCTTTTCTGAATATGAAGAAAACAAGAAAAAACGTCTTGGTGATGTGAATCCAACACGCATTAAATATAAAAAACTAATTAGAAATTAAGTATATTTGTAATAAATCCCAACAAATTTGGGATTTTTACATTTTATAATTACTTCCTAAATAATAAGTTATACTATAAATAAATAAAAATTGTATTTTAAAAAAAACATTTTCCTTTTATTAGCGCTATTTTTTTTGCAGTTAGTGTTTTCTCAAAATCAAGTGCGTTCAAAAAAGCAGATTGAGAAATTACTAGTTGATGCTGGCGACGCTTTTTTTAATCTAGAAGTAGATAAATCTTTAAAACTTTCTAAAATTGCTCTTACCGATGCGCATAAATTAAAAAATAATGCATTAATGGCAAAAGCATATAATATTATTGGCTTAAATTTTGAAGAGTTTTATGATGTTGAAAAAGGACTAATTTATTATAAAAAAGCATTATATCATGCTGATTTAACTGACAATGATTCTATAAAAGATTGGATAAACAATAATCTTGGAAGTTTATATTCTTATAGAAAAAACGATTTTAAAACCAGCATTAAATATTATAAAAAAGCATTAAATTATTCAGAAAAAATAAAAGATTCTATTGAAATAATGTATACAAAATTAAATATTTGTTCTGCATATTTTGCTACAAATGATTTTAAAAACGGATTACCATATTTAGAATCTGTTAAAAAATATACTATAAATAGTAATCAACTTGAAGCAAAAATTTCTTTATGTAATTTATATGGTTCTTATTACAGCTATTTTAATGAAAATAAAAAAGCCGAGCAGTTTTTTAACGAAGCAATAATTATTAGTAAACAAAATAAATCTAATCTAGTTGAAACAAATATAAGTGATGTTTATAATGATTTCTCCAATCATTATAAAAAAAACAAAAACTATGAAAAAGCTTTATATTATTTAAATCTTCATAAAGAACTCAAAGAAAAAATTTATAGTGAAGAACGAACTAAAAAAGTTAAACTTGCAGGAAGTGAAATTGAACTAGAAGAACTTGAAAGGCAAATAAATAAAATTGAGGTTGAAAAAGTCGAGCAATCTAAAGATTTAAAAGAATCTAAACTTATAGTATTATTATTTGTAATTATACTCTTCATTCTATTATTATTATTGTTTTCTTTGTACAAAAACAATAAATTTAGAGATCAATCTAATCAAGAATTAAAAAGAGCAAACCAAGAATTAAAAATTGCAAAAGAAAAAGCCGAGGTTGCATCACAATTAAAAACACAATTTGTTTCAACGATAAGTCATGAGTTGCGAACACCACTTTATGGAGTAGTTGGAATTACTAATATTATTCTTGACGAACATAAAGAATTAGTAAATAGTCCTCATTTAAATTCATTAAAATTTTCTGCACGATATTTACTTTCACTTGTAAATGATTTACTTCAGATAAATAAAATTGAAGAAAATAAAATTACTCTCGAAAACATGATTTTTAATGTTTCAGATGAAATTAAAACAATTGCAGATTCATTAGAATTTATTGCTGTAAAAAACAATAACAAACTTACTACTAAAATCGACTCAGCAATTCCTGAATTTATTATTGGTGACAAACTACGTCTTTCTCAAATTTTTATGAATTTGGTGAGTAATGCATTGAAGTTTACTAAAGATGGTGCGGTAAAAATTATTGCCGATTTGGATAGAGTTGAAGGTTCTAAATCATATATAAAATTTCAAGTAGTTGATGATGGCGTTGGAATTGCAAAAGTAGATCAAGAAAAAATATTTGAAAAATTTGTTCAAATAGAACGCAAAGAAGGCGATTATCAAGGAACAGGTTTAGGATTATCAATAGTTCAAAAATTAACAGAAATTTTTGGAAGTAAAATTGAATTAGAAAGTGAAGAAGGCGTTGGAACTACCTTTTCATTTATAATAGGATTTGAAACCGATGAAAGCACACGTAACGAAATTATTAATGAAATAGAAGTCGATTTGTCATTAAATAATTCATACAGAATATTAGTTGTTGAGGATAATAAAATAAACCAAGTTGTTACCAAAAAAATACTAGAATCAAACAATTTTAAATGTACAATTCTAGATGATGGTTATGCTGCAATAAATTTATTAGAAACTGAAAAGTTTGATGTAGTGTTAATGGATATAAATATGCCAATTATTAATGGTTTTGAAACAACAAAATTAATTAGAAAAAAAGGAATAAACATTCCGATAATTGCTTTAACTGCCTTTGACAAACAAGAGATTACAGAAGAAGCTCTTTCAGCCGGAATGAATGATATTATTATAAAACCATTTGAATCTGCTAAGTTATTTCAAGTTATTGCTACTATTATTAATAAAAAAAACGCTGATTAATACCAGCGTTTTTTGTTTTGTTTAGAAACTTCAGATTTTCTTGAATTATTTGAAGTATTCTCTTTTTTCTTATTTCTCAAATCTGGTTTAGCTTCGGGATTTGGAATTTCATCAGTGTATGGATATGGATGATCTGAAATCACTTTTATATTCATTCTTATCAATTTTTCGATGTCTTTCCAATATGGTTGTTCATCTTTGGCACAAAAAGAAATTGCCAAACCACTATTTCCTGCTCTTCCGGTTCTTCCAATTCGGTGAACATAAGTTTCTGAAATATTAGGAATGTCAAAATTTATTACATAAGGTAAACTTTCAATATCAATACCACGAGCAGCAATATCTGTTGCTACAAGAACCGAAATTTCTTTATTTTTAAAAGCTTCTAGAACGCGTTGTCTAGCATTTTGAGATTTGTCACCATGAATTGCTTCGGCACTAACTCCATTTTTTTTTAATGCTTTTACCACATTATCGGCACCATGTTTTGTTCTTGTAAAAACCAAAACATTTTCTATTTTATCATTTCTAATAATGTGATATAGTAATTTTCTTTTGTCTTCTTTTCCAACAAAGTATACTTTTTGATTAACCGTTTCGGCAGTTGAAGAAACAGGAGTAACCGATACATATTTGGGTTTTGTTAAAAAAGTATCTGCCAATTCTCTAATTGCCATTGGCATTGTTGCCGAAAACAATAAAGTTTGTCTGTTATCAGGTGTAAGTTTTACAATTTTTTTTACATCGTTTATAAAGCCCATATCAAGCATTTGATCGGCTTCATCAAGAACCAAATGATGCATATGATCTAAATCAATATAACCTTGTTTATGTAAATCCAGTAATCTTCCTGGTGTTGCAATAAGAATATCAATTCCTTTTTTCAGTTGATCAACTTGTGACACTTGACTAACACCACCAAAGATAACCATTGAGCGAATGTTAGTGTATTTTCCATAAGTATTAAAACTCTCATCAATTTGAATAGCAAGTTCACGAGTTGGTGTTACAACTAAAGTTCTAATTAATTTTCGCTTGGCTGATGAACCAACAATTCTATGCAATGAATTAATAATTGGTATTGCAAAAGCGGCTGTTTTTCCTGTTCCAGTTTGTGCACAACCAACCAAATCTGTTCCTTCCATAATAATAGGAATGGCTTGTTGCTGAATTGGTGTTGGCGTTTCATAACCTTCTTCGCTTAATGATTGTTGTATGTTTTTTAATAAGTTTAATTCGCTAAATGTCATAAATATACTATTTCTTGATTTTTTTCAAGAGATTGCAAAGATAGGTTATATTTAGTGAAATTGAATTTCATTAAAATATAGAATCAAAAAACAAAACATTAGTAATAATAAAAGTTATTTCTTAATCTAGAAATCAAATGGCTCTTCATAAGTGTAACTAATTATAGCGTCTTTAATTTCTATTTCTTGACTTCCGGTATTTAAAATACCAGATACTGTTGCATAAAAACACTTGTTAGTATTTGATTTTACATCACATTGAAAAGTTCCATTAATAAAATCTCCTTCAAAACCATCACCATTATTATTTTGTTGATAAAAGAATTTGGTTATAATATTTTTTCCTATTTTTTTATAAGGAAGTTCAAAATAAATATTTTGTTGAGAATTAATATTTGATGAACGATATAAATAGATACTTAATTTATAATTTCCTGAAACCAAATCTACTCCTCGACCAATAGTCTGAAAACTTTGTAATTCATCATTTATCTTCATTATAACACTAGAGTCATAACAACTTTGCGAGTTATCATCTTTTGAACAAGAAAGCAATAACGACAAAAACAAAAATCCTATTATATTTTTCATAAAATTGATATTAATTTTCAACTTCAATTTTTGCCTTAATAAAATCAGTAATAAGATAGCCAATTAATTTTCCAATCAAGTGATTGTTTTTATCATGGTCTAAAGTTGGTGCGCCTTCACAAATATGTATATAAGTTGCGTTTGGATGTTTTCCAAAAAAGTAAATAAACCGTCGCAATTCTTCAACAGAAAAACCACTTAATGTCATAGCACTACAAGCAATATTGGGAATTGCATCGAGATCAATTTCAATACCATAACAATCGTTTTTTATAAAATCATGTGCAATAATTAGTTCTTGTTCAAATATTTTTTCTCGTCTAATGTTTATTTCGTCATAAGTATTAAATCGTACTCTATTTTCTATTTCTTTTAATTCTTTTAAAACACTTTTTGAAGTATAACATTCATGTAATCCAAAAATGAAATAGTTTTTTAAGAATCCTTCTTCATATGCATACGAAAATCCGTTTCCACTATGTCTTCCTTCAAGAATTCTAAAATCTGAATGAGCATCAAAGTTTATTGCATTTATTGGTTTTCCATTTGCTAAAGCAGTACCTTTAATATTTCCATATGCATTGTTGTGTCCACCACCAATAACTATTGGCGTTTTTCCAGCTTTTACAATTGTTGCAATTAAATGAGAAACTTCTTTATCAATTTTTACAACAAGTTCGCTCATTTTTTTTCTGTCTTGAATGTTATGAAAATCTAAACCTTGAACTTCATTCATTTCTTGACTAACATTCAATTGACCTAAAACAACAATTTCAGATCCTCTACAAAATCGGTTGTGTTGAATATTTGCAATACTTTTTATTGCGTTTTCCCATGCAGATGCTGTTCCTGGACGACCATAATTGGCTCGAACTCCAATATCTTCTGGAATTCCGAACAATACAAATTGTTGAGTGCATTTTTTTAGAAAACTAACAACATCTTGTTCTTTTGGTATTACAATCATTTTTTCACCAAACTTAACTTCACCACTTCTGTGATTAGTTATTTTAGATAAATCGGATGTTGAAAAACGTATTAACTTCTCCATAAAAAAATAAATGTTTGTCCAAAAATAATATATTTATGTATATTTACGTTATACTATTAATTATTATTAAATAATATAAAAAAAAAGCTAAATGGAAAATCAAAAAAGTAATTCGTCTTTAAAGGTTATAATATTGATATTGTCGATATTATTGCTGGGTAGTTTATTCTATATTTTTAAATTGACTACAGAAACTAAATCGCTTGAAACTGTGATCCAATCTGAAAAAACAGAAAAAGAAAATGTTCTAAAAGATTTATCAGAATTAAAAGCAACTTATGATGCTGCTATTGCAGAAAACACATCAATGAGTGATGAACTAATTGCCGAAAGAGAGAAAGTTATTGGGTTAATGTCTGAATTAGAAAAGTCTAACGGAAATGCAGCTTCAATGGCTAAATACAAGCAACAATTTTTTGCTTTAGATACTAAAATGAAATCTTTAATTCAAGAAGTAGAAGTTTTAAAAGCTAAAAATCAAGAGCTTACTACAGATTTAGACAGTACAAATGTTGTTCTTGAAGATGCTAAAAATTATACTAAAACATTAGTTGGTCAAAATGACGAACTAACTAAAACTGTTGAAAAAGGTTCTAAATTATCGGTGTTAAACTTGAATACAGCAGCTTACAAATTAAGAAGCTCTGGAAAAGAAATTCAAACAGAAAAAGCAAGTAGAGCAGATGTTTTAAAAATAAGTTTTACAATTGCCGAAAATAGTATTGCAAAAACTGGAGACAAATTATATTATGTTCAAGTAATTGACAGTAAAAACAATGTTCTTGGTGATAAAGCAACAGTTTCATTTGATGATAAATCATTGACTTATAGTTTTACTACATTAGTAAAATATGAAAATAAAACAGTTCAAGTTACAGAGAATTTGCCTGGTAAAGATTTTGCAAAAGGAACTTACTTTGTAAATGTTTTTGACAAAAATGAATTGGTTTCTAAAACTAGTTTTACGCTTAAATAACAATTTTTTACTTTAAATATAAAGGTACTCGTGTATTGCGAATACCTTTTTTGTTTATAACTTGATAGTTTATCAACTACTACTAATTGCTTTTTTGATGTTATTTTGTGGTATTATAATTAAATTATGAGCAGTAATAAAAGTGTGCCAATATTAATTGGTGTAATTGGAGTTTTAATGATGCTTCTTGCTGGAAGTATTGGCTATATTTTGGGTGGAGATAATTCAGGATCATCATCTTCATCTACAAGCTCAGACAATAAAAAAGTGTTGAAAGAAATAGAAGAATTAAAAACACTGTACGACCTAAAAATTGCTGATAAAACCAATACCTACAATGCTTTAGAAGCAGAAAAAAAACGTGTAAATAATTTAGTATTAGAATTAGAAAAAACAAAAGGTGATGCAAGTTCACTTCTTAAATATAAAACAGAATACAAAAATCTAGAATCTAAAATGATGGTTTTAGTAAATGAAATTGTTGTTTTAAAAAGTAATAAAAGCAAAGTGGTTTTCAAAAACCCAAAAGTTATTGCGCCAAAAATCATTACAACTAAAGATAATTCGAATAACGAAGTTGGTATTCCAAAAAGTGAAGTTGCTATTGTTAAAAAAATAGTTCCAACAACTATAAAAATTGAGAATACAAAATTAAAATCGGATGATATTTTTTCTAAAATTGTAACAACTAAAGAAGAACCAACAGTTGTAAAAAATGAAGTAATAAAAAGTGCTGAAAAAAAATATTCAAAAGTTACATTGTCTAATGTAAAAGCTGGTGCATTTATTTCTAAATCATCAGTAAAACAAATAGAAACCAATTCATCTGGAAAGGCAAATTTAATTAAGATTAACTTTACTCTAGACGAAAATTCAAATGCAAAATCTGGTGAAAAAATGTATTATTTTCAGATTATTAATGGCAAGAATAATGTATTAGGAAAACGAATTACTGAATTTTTTGACAACGAATCACTAACATATAGTTTTAAAAAATCGTTCGATTACAACAATGAAAGTGTAAGTATAGTTCAAGAATTCTTACAATCAGATTTTGAAAGTGGAACTTATTATGTAACTATTTTTGACAGAAATGAGTTGGTTGGAAAATCTACTTTTATTTTGAAATAATTAATTATTCAACAATTTTTCCATCAATAAAAACACAATCAATTAAGTTGTTTCCAAAGGCGTAAGGTAATTCATAAAAAGATGTAACTTCTTTACTTATAATAACATTTGCTTTTTTACCTAAAGTTATACTTCCATGTGTGTCTGAAATTCCCATTGCATAAGCACCATTTATTGTTACAGCGTTTATAGCTTCTTCTGGTGTCATTTTCATTTTTATACATGCTGTTGCAACAACAAAATTCATGTTTCCAGATGGTGTTGTACCAGGATTGAAATCTGTAGCCAAAGCTAGAGGTAATCCTGCATCAATCATTTTTCTTGCTGGAGTATATGGAATACTAATAAAATAGGAGCAAGAAGGCAAAGCAACTGGCATTGTAATAGAATTTTTTAAAACTTCAATATCTTGTTCGGTAACAATTTCAAGATGATCTACAGAAAGAGCGTTGTGATTTACACAAGCTTCAATTCCGTTAATTGCATTAAATTGATTAACATGAATTTTGGGTTGTAAACCATATTTTTTAGCAGCAATCATAATTTGTTTTGTTTCTGCTACCGAAAAATAACCAGTTTCACAAAAAACATCAATAAAATCGGCAAGGTTTTCTTTAGCAATTTTTGGCAACATTTCATTGATAATTAAATCTATATAACCCGAATGATTTTCTTTATATTCTAATGGAAATGCATGCGCGCCAAGAAAAGTTGCTTTAATTTTTATTGGATAATTCTTGGCTAATTTTTTAATTACTCGTAGCATTTTTAATTCTCCTTCAACCGTTAATCCGTAACCCGATTTTATTTCGATTGCTCCAGTACCAAGTTTCATTACTTCATTCAAACGAATTTCAGATTGTCTATAAATTTCATCTTCGCTAGTTAGATTGAGATTTTTAGCCGAATTTAAAATACCACCACCACGATTTGCAATCTCTTCATAACTCAAACCGTTAATTCTATCAACAAATTCTTGCACACGATTTCCTGCATAAACTATGTGTGTATGACTATCACACCATGTTGGAAGCACAACTTTTCCTGTAGCATCAATTGTTAAATCTACTTTTATTGAAGGACAATTATCCATTATACCAAAATCTGCAATGCAATCATCTTTAAGTAATAAAAAAGCATTTTTTATAGAAGGAAGTACTGCCATTGCTGTACCAGAAACTTTTTTTATAGCAGAATCTCTAATTTGAAGTAGCTCTTGAATATTGGTTATTAAGGTAATCATGTATAAAATTTCAGTAAAAATACTTTTTAAAAAATAATTATTTATAAATTTAGAAAAAAATTCAATCTGTGAGAAAAATAAAATATAAAAAGGGAAAAAAAGTTCAGCCAACCTTTATAGAATATACTGGAAAACATAAAAATGTACCTACAGAAATGCAGTTATTTGTTTATGACACCAACTATTTATCTGAAATTAAAGATTTTAATGAAAATGAAATCCATAAAAATGTTGATACTAATAAAATAAATTGGCTAAACATTCATGGATTGAATAACGTTGAGATAATTAAATCTATTGGTGAATTCTTAAAGGTAGATCAATTTATGCTCGGTGACATTCTAAATACAACTAAGCGCACCAAACTTGAAGAATATCACGACACACTTTTTTTTAATATAAAATCATTATTGCCAGTTGACAATTCAGATGGAATTGCTGTTGACCAAATAAGTTTTTTACTTAAAGAAGGCGTTTTGGTTTCTTTTCAAGAAAAAAGCAATGATTTTTTTGCACATATACGTGAACGTATTCGCACTCATTCTGGAATTGTAAGAGAGAAAAAAGCAGATTATCTATTGTATTTATTGCTTGATTCTATAATGGAAAATTTTTACATAACCATTGAAAACGAAGAAGATAAAGTTGAATTATTAATTAATTTAACCAAAACTAATTCTAATCCATCAGTATTAGTTCAAATAGAAAAACATCGCGATAATTTTAATTTTTTAAAGCGTTCTATTATTCCATTACGTGATTCTTTGTATTCTATAAAAAGCATGAAAGATGATAATGTATTTAATGCAATAGAAGCTGAAAATTATAGTTTTTTTGATAGATTACATCAAAAGAGTTTAGAACTATTAGAACAAATAGAATATGATTCAACAACTTTAGACAGTGCTTCCAATTTCTTTTTTTCATCACAAAACCATAAAATGAACGAAGTTATGAAAACGCTAACTGTAGTTTCTGTGTTCTTTATGCCACTTACGTTTATTGTTGGTGTATATGGAATGAACTTTGACAATATGCCAGAACTACATTGGAAATATGGCTATTTTATAATTCTAGGATGTATGTTTTTATTGCTTCTTGGAATGATAATTTATTTTAAAAAACGAAAATGGTATTAATTGTTAAAAAAGCTGTTAATAATTTAGTTTGAAATATTGGTCAATTTAAATTTATGAATTACCTTTGACAATATTTATTAAGAAAAATTTCAAAAGACATGTTTACATTCGCTCAATATTTAGGTTTTTTAGCATTTTTAACTATTTTAACAATAGGATTTTGGTTGATGATTTTCTTAGTTCACTTTTTACCTTACTGGATATTTGGTGCTATGAAAGAATTATACTTTGAAAGAAAAGCTAAAAAAGCATTAGAAAACGCTTAAATAAATTTTTTAAATAAAAATAAGGTTCGTTAGTTTTATAGCTAACGAACCTTTTTTATTATACTATTTTTAATTATCCGGGAAAATCTCCACCACCTTCATTGTCTTGATTTCTTTTTGGTTGTTTTTCTTTTTCTGTTTTAGATTTATTAAAACGATATGTAAATGAAAGTGTAAATTGTCGTTCTCGCCATTGCATTTCTGTATGAGATTCTACAACACCAGGAAGATAGTTATCCATAATTCTTTTTCTTGAATTAAAAACATCACTCACATTAAAGGCAATTGTACCTTTATCTTTTAATACATCTTTACTAAAAGCAAGATTGGCGGCAAAAATCCCTATTGTTTTTCCTTGTGCGTTATTTTGTGGTCCATTATAGGTTAAATTGGTTTGCCAATCTATTTTATATGGAAGATTAATTTTAGAAGTTAAACGAGTAGACCAAGTGTTGGCAGTATTATCAAAATTTTGATTAATTACAGTTCCGGTAAAGTTGATATAACTATAATCGCCAAGTGTTTCTACTCTAAAAAAGTTAAAATTGCTATTAAGTTTCCACCATTTGTATGGATTATAATTTAATGTAAATTCAAAACCACTTCTATATTCTGTAGCCAAATTAATTGGTGAACTTTTAATAATTGGAACTCCATTAATAAAATTTCCAGTTTCAGTTCTCACAAATTGAAATGAATTGGTAGTTTTGTTAACATACAAAGAAGTGCTTAAAGTAAGTTTTGTCCAACGTTTTAAATAACCAAAATCTATTGCGTCTGTTAGTGCAGGATTTAAATTAGGGTTTCCAACAAAAATATTGGTATTACTTGATAAATTGTTAAACGGATTTATTTGTCTTCCTCTTGGTCGTTGAATACGTTTGCTGTAGCTTAAAGAAACACTGCTTTTATCTGATATTTCATAAGTAAAAAAGGCGCTTGGAAAGAAGTTAGTGTATTTTTTATTATTAAAATCTGATGTTGCAAGTTGATTGATATCTATATTAGAATCTTCATATCGCAAGCCAAAAAGAAACGAAAACTTTTTATATTTTGTTCCAAATTGTGTGTATAAAGCATTTACTTTTTCTTTATATTCAAGTGTGTTTGTAAATGAATTATTGACTACGCCATCATTAATTACTTGATAATCAGTAATTAATTCTGAAAAATCTCCACGATAACCGGCTTCAAATTGTGATGCTTTACCAAATGGTCGCACATAATCTGTAAAAATTAAATTTCTATTTTGTTTTTGATTGTTTAATGTAGTATCAAATTTTGTTATTATAGAATTAGTAGCAGTATCTCTAATTAAGGCATCAGTTAAATCAGCATTAGTTGAAAACGAGCCATCAACAGTTAATTTATGTCCGTCTTTTTTGAAATTTTTAGTAAAATTGGTAGTAAATTCAATGTTTTTACTTTTTTTATCTTCATTGCTAACACGGTTTCTAGTATAATCATAAATAAAATTTTGATTATAATTATCTTGAAAAACATTATCAGTGTCATCGCCAATATTTTTTCGGTAGTTTACAATATTTGTCCATGATAATGATTTATCTAAAAACCATTCCATTCCAAAATTTCCATTGTAACCTCTGCTTAATCTATCGTTATTTCTAGTTTCATATACATAATTGCTGGTAGAATTATCGTCATTTAAATATCTCGAATTAACAATTGCATTTCCTGGATTGCTTTTGTAGTTATATGCTTGCGTTGTAAATAAATTAAACTCAGTAGATTTATAGTTTAAAGTTCCACTCAAACCATGATTGTCTGGATAGCCAGTTGTGGCAATAAAAGTTCCGTTAAGACCATTAGTTTTGCCTTTTTTTAGAATAATATTCAAAATTCCACCTCCACCTTCAGCATCATATCTAGCTGACGGATTGGTTATTACTTCTACTTTATCAATTGCATCTGCAGGAATAATTCTTAAAGCTTCTGTAATATTTATAGCATTTGAAGGTTTTCCATCAATTAATATTCTAACATTATCATTTCCACGTAAGCTTACATTTCCTTCAACATCAACAGCTACAGATGGAATGTTATCAAGAACATCACTAACTGTTCCACCTTTTACCATTAAATCATTTCCAACATTATAAACTTTTTTGTCTAATTTGATTTCAACAGTAGTTTTTTCAGAGCGAATTTGAACTACTTCTAGTTGTGTTGCATCACTTTCTAAAGATATTGTGCCTAAATTAATGCTTTCGGTAATAGATTTATTTTTTATTTCTATTGGTTTAAACGAAATAAACTCAGCTTTTACATTGTAAACATCAACATTTGCATCAAAACTATAATTACCTTTATCATCGGTAATTCCGCCAGCAGTAATTTTATTTGTAGTTGTATTTACTAAAGATATTGTTGCATATTCTAAAGGTAAATTTGTAGCTTTTTCAATTACCTTCCCAGTAACCTTAACCTTTTGACCTTGAGGTTTTTTTTGCGAATAGTTTAAAAATGAACATAAAAGTAGTACGAAAAATAAAAATAATTTTAATTTCTTCATGAAACAGGTGGTTTTTAATGTTTTTTACATTTGACTACAAAAATAAACTTTCGTTTAACCATCAAATCACAAAGGTTTGTTAAATAAAAATCCTAAAAAAGTTAAATAATTTCTTTTATCTTTTCAAATGGTCTAGCAATAACTGCTTTATTTGTGTTTACAACTATTGGACGTTCAATCAAAATTGGAAAATCAACCATTGCTTGAATAATTTCATCGTTTGAAAGTTTTTTTAATTTAAATTTTTCTATCCAAATACTTTCTTTGCTTCTAATTAATTCTATAGGATTTATATCTAATTTTTTAATCACTTCTTCCAATTCATTGAAAGACAAAGGAGTTTCAAGATATTTTATTATTTCATATTTGTGTTTAGAATTTTCAATAAAAGCTAGGCATTCTCTAGATTTTCCACATCTTGGGTTGTGATAAATTGTAATCATCTTTTTCTTAATATTTATAATAAAAGTTGTATTTTAGTCGAAGTAAAAGTACGATAAGGAAATTGTATAAAAAATTAAAATTATGTTTATTGAACAAGCTTATAAAGGAAACAATGTTTGGTGGAGAGTATTATTGACAACATTAGTTTCGTCAGGAATATTTATATTGAATTTCGTTGTGTTTTTTTTTATGTCTGATAAAGAACTTAAAGCAACCTATGATTTAATGAAGTCGATGCCTAAAATTTTGGGCTTATTACTAAATCTTATTCCGTTTGTATTTCTCTTAGGGTTACTATTTTTATTAGTACATTTTATACACGAAAGAAGTATTATTACTTTAACAACTTCAAGAAAAAAAGTTGATTTTAAAAGAATAATTTTCTCTTTTGGATTGATTGTTTTAATG